>JAUYMF010000190.1 GCA_030698765.1 Dehalococcoidales bacterium | reverse complement strand
CTTTCTCAAAAACCATCATCTGTAGCTGGGTATCTATAATTGCCGCCAGACCACCGGAAGCGATGGCAAACAGCCGGTAATCAGTCTTACCGGGATTACCGTTCACGGTGCAAAACCCCTCCCGGCCCGGGACTAAAAACTGCTCCAGTCTGCCGGTGTTATTGATACATGCCCGGTAATTCTTACCCCGGAGCCGCACCCCGACGACAAAGCGGTTGATACGCTCATTTATCGCACAGGCGACCGGGTTCTTGATAGCGCAGATTCTGGTTTCCATCTTTAATTGCTTTAAACAAGTCGCAGAAGAATAAAAAGGCCCCGGCCAGCACGGGACGCGAAAATGACTGGCTTTTAGCTCCTGCTCCCGCCGCCAAGACAGGCGGAGGGCAGAATAACACGACAGGTAGCGGTATCTGGTATCCTGTCAGGTTAATCACAATTCAACGGTAACCAGGATTTGCCCCTTAACCATTTTATCATTCCGCACCCTGGCCTGTCGCCAGGACAGGCCAGGGTGCGGAATCCAGGCAGGGTGGAGATTCCGCTGGAGTTTACCCCGTACCTGATACTGGGCAGGAATGACATCATATTTACCTGACGAGACACTAAAGACCGAGCTTTTCCGTCAGCATCCGGCGGATCTCGGCCACGGTTGCCTGCTGCCAGGCCGGGTACCGAGCCTGAGTACGCTCCCGAATCAGGTTCCTTAGTTCCGGCTCACCGGCGCCGGGGTTTTCCTTCTTAACGGCGTCCTCTATTTTCGCTCGCTCCTCATCGGCAATCACCGGGCGCTCTATCCAGTGGCAGATATACTGCAAGTCCCCGGTATAGAATACCCCCACAGGAATCGATGTATACTTACCTTCCTTCAGAAATTCGTTCATGATGTCCAGGTTCTGGTCGCGCGGGAAGATTCTCACCTCGACGCCGGCAGCCTCAGCCAGGCGCGCCATCACCGGCATTCCCCGGAATACATCGGGGCACCAGTCCTCGCCCAGCACCAGTATCTTGCCGATACCATTGGGAACCTGGGCTGCCTTACGGAAGAACTGGCTGTCATCCCGCCGAAATCACGGCGCTGGCATAATACTTCTCGAACTGGTCTTTATTCACCTTGATCTGGGCAATATAGTCCGGGTAGCTAAAACCCGAGGCATAACGCTCCTCTGTCACCATGCTGGTTTTTCCTGCCATAATCACCCCCTGAGATTAAATACTTTCTTTGTCCTAACAAACCGACTATATGACTATATTATATAATGTAGCACCCAATCATATCAGCATAGCCAACTTCCACCCTCCCATCTCCGTAGACAACTATCGGGACGGTATCCCCGTATTCCCGGGCCTCATCCAGCCAGGTCTGGTTATCGTCCACCTGGCGTTCTTCAAACTCTTTTCCCCGCACCGCCCAGTCTTTTTTTATTTCGATGCAGGCCGGGCAGGTCCTCAACGTGTAGATTATTGGTCTGCTCATTATCTCATCCTGTCAAAATACTTTTTCTCGCTCAAGCAAATATTATGAGGCAGGAGCTTATCATCAGATATAATTTATCACTATCAGCCAACATTAAACAAGCTGATAGTTGAGGAAAGCCCTTCCTCGCTTGCCCTGAATGAACCACACACGGTATTACCGGACAGTACCTCCGGATTTGACTCAGCCAACCTCAGGGACTAAAATTAACACTGACTAACCGGGGAAAGTACCTGTAATTTGCCACAGCCGGAAGCAGGAGACTGATATGGATAGTGAGACACACGCAACAGCCACGGTTGAAGAGTACCTGGAAACCATTTTGAATATGATAAGCGAGAGCAAAGCGGTGCTGGCTGCCCGCCTATCTGAAAGGCTGGAGGTGTCTCCCCCCACCGTTACCGCGACTCTCCAGCGCATGGCTCGCGACGGGCTGATTACTACCGCGATGAATAAGGAAATCACCCTCACCGAGCATGGAATGAAGATGGCTATCAGCGTTGTGAAGCGTCACCGCCTGGCGGAAAGGCTGCTGACCGACATACTCAAAGTACCATGGCATGAAGCTCACGGAGAAGCCTGCCTCCTGGAGCACGGTATATCCGAAAAAGTGATGGATAGACTGTATGACGCTCTGGGAAAACCAAAAACATGCCCTCACGGCAACCCGATACCGGCAGACAATGTGCTACCCCCGATCAGGGGCGTCCCCCTCGATACGATAGCAGCGGGAGAAACAGTAGTTGTGGAAAGGATATCCGAACAGGCGACACGTCTCGAAGACCTCATGCGCTATCTGGGTCAGGCCAACATCAAGCCCGGGGTAGCCGTCACCGTCAAAGAGGTCGCCGATTACGCGGGCACCATGAAGGTGCTTGTTAATGACACTGAGCTCGCCCTCGGTACCAGGGCAGCCGCCATGGTATGGGTTTTATCACAATCCGGCTCTCAAGATTGATTTCATCCCCTCTCTTTCGTAAGTAGCTTTTCGCTTATTCCCCGGTACAGCCCTCAGGGACTTGACAACAATCAGATATTAGGCTATGCTAATCATAGGCATTAGCAACTACTTATTCTTTTCGACTTTTTTATTTTTCAGTCATTATTGCAAATGATACGCATTTCTACCTTACAAAGAATACGGATTGAAGGAGGTGGCCCCAGTATGTGGATCTTCGATTTAGTAGTCCAGGCATTGGTGACTGGTGCCTATGGAGCAATAGCACCAGAAACACCCGCCATACACTCCGGGGGACAGGAAGAACCGCTAATATCGATTATTGATGAGTCATATTTAATGCTGTAGTAACTGGAAGTACCGGAAGGAGAAAGATTGCTGCTAATAAATTAGAAGATTGAGGAAACGAACAATAAATATCATTACTAGAGAGGAGATAACTTAATAAATGCGCAGAAATAAATGGATTTTTGGCTTGACCAGTTTCATCTTGGCAGCCACGTTAATATTCGGAGCTTGCGCTCAGCAAGGCGCATCATCCCCAAATACGCAGACATTGACTGTATATTCGGGGAGGAGTGAGGAGCTGGTTGGGCCGATTATCGAGCAGTTCAACAGCGCCACCGGCATCAATGTGCAGGTACGCTACGGCAGTACCTCTGAAATGGCGGCTACTATCCTGGAAGAGGGCAGCAACAGCCCGGCGGATATCTATTACGCCCAGGACCCCGGTGGACTGGGCGCTGTAGAGCACCTGCTTACCCCGCTTCCGGAAAATATTTTGAACAAAGTTGAACCACGCTTTCGCTCACCGGAGGGCAAGTGGGTCGGCATCTCCGGCCGGGCAAGAGTCGTCGTCTATAACCCCGAGAAGTTTAGCGAAAACGACCTCCCGGATGACATCTGGGACTTCACTGACTCCAAGTGGCGTGGGCGCATCGGTTGGGCGCCGACCAACGGCTCTTTCCAGGCAATGGTTACCGCCATGCGGGTGCTGTGGGGAGAGCAAAAGACGCGGGACTGGATAAACGGTATCCAGGCAAATCAGCCCAAGGTGTACCCCAATAATACCACTCAGGTTGCCGCCGTAGCCGCGGGTGAGATTGACATCGGCTTCCCCAACCACTATTATCTTTACCGTTTCCTCGCCGAGCAGGGCGATTCCTACCCTGCCCGGAACTACCATCCCAGGGCGGGCGGACCGGGCGCGGTTATCCTGGTATCCGGCGCCGGCATCATGGAGACTTCCAAGAACAAAGAAACGGCCGAGCGCTTCCTCGATTTTATGCTCTCGGCAGTCGCCCAGCAGTACTTCGCCGGGCAGACCTACGAATATCCGGTGGTGGAAGGGGTAAATACACACTGGCTGCTTGCGCCACTGGCTCAAATCAACAGTCCTGACATTGACATGGCCGATCTGGACGACCTCAAGGGTACGCTTGACCTGCTGAGAGCAACAGGAATAGTTCCATAATATGGCAGTAGTGACCGGTAGAGTTTCAAGTTTTATTGGCAGACTGGGCAGGGCCGGCCGGGGGGTTCCTACCTCCCGGCCCCCCGTTATTATCTGGCTGCCCGTCGTCTTTATCGCCATCGCAATATTACTACCCCAGGTATACCTGGTTATGCGAGCGCTGGGTACCGGCGCAGAGACATGGGAACTACTATTCCGTACCCGTACTCTGGCTATACTGGGGCGCACAGTTGCGCTGGTTGTGGCAGTGACCACCTTGTCACTGGCAATATCCCTGCCGTTAGCTTGGCTGACGAGCCGGACTGACCTGCCTTTCCGGCGAATGTGGTTGATGGTGACAGCCCTTCCGCTGGTGATTCCCAGCTATGTAGCCGGATTCGTCATCATTGCCGCTCTAGGCCCGCGGGGTATGCTCCAGCAATTGCTGGCCGGACCATTCGGGCTGGAACGGCTACCCGAGATCTACGGCTTCCCCGGCGCTTTGCTTACCGTTACGGCGGTGAGCTATCCGTACCTGCTGCTGGCCCTTCAGGCGTCAATTCGCGGCATTGACCCGTGCCTGGAGGAGGCTTCCCGTAGCCTGGGGCATGGTTCCTGGACCACCTTCCGCCGGGTGACGCTACCGCAGCTACGCCCGGCCATAGCCGCCGGCTCTCTGCTCGTCGCTCTCTACACCATCAGGGATTTTGGCGCCGTATCTCTCATGCGCTATGAAACCTTTACCTGGGCTATCTACCTCCAGTACCAGACATCTTTTGACCGGATGGCAGCCGCCGCCCTGTCAATGGTGTTGGTGGCTCTGGCGATTATTGCCCTGCTAATCGAGGGCGGTACCAGAGGCCGGGCGCGGTACCATAGAAGCACTGTCGGCGTTACTCACTCCCAAACTGAAATAAGACTGGGATGGTGGCGCTGGCCGGCAACCAGCTTCTGCGCCACCATTTCGTTACTGACTGTGGTTATGCCGATGTCCATTCTCTCGTACTGGGCAATCCGCGGAATCTCCACCGGTGAGCCGTTCCGCCTTGCATGGGACTACGCCCTCAATTCAGCCTATGCTTCCGGGCTGGCGGCAATAATCATCGCGGTGGCGGCCATACCGGTAGCTATCCTGGCAGTACGTTACTCCGGGCGTATCAGTCAACTGCTGGAACGAGCCACCTATATTGGCTTCGCCTTGCCCGGAATAGTTATTGCCCTGGCGCTGGTCTTCTTTGGCGCTAATTATGCCACGCCCATCTACCAGACGCTGGGAGTATTACTCTTTGCCTATCTGATCCTATTCCTGCCCCAGGCGGTAGGCTCCATACGCTCCTCGCTACTCCAGGTAAGCCCGCGGGTGGAGGAGGCTGCCCGCAGCCTGGGAAGAAGCGCCACACAAGCCCTGGTCAGCATAACCCTTCCCCTGGCAAAGCCCGGAATACTCATCGGGGCTGCCCTGGTCTTTCTAACCACCATGAAAGAGCTACCGGCAACCCTTCTCTTGAGTCCCATTGGCTTCAGGACACTGGCTACCTCGGTATGGTCAGCCACTGCTGAAGCCTTCTTTGCCCGGGCGGCGGTATCCGCCCTGCTCCTGATCGCATTATCATCGATACCTATGGCGCTGCTGGTCATCCGGCAAAGGAGAAAAGAAATATGATCCCGATTGCAGTCCATTGTAAAGAATTGAGCAAAAGTTTCGCAGGTACCCCGGCAGTTGACAGCGTAGACCTGGAAGTGGAGGAGGGCGGGTTTCTGGCTCTGCTGGGCCCCAGCGGCTGCGGCAAGACCACTCTGCTCCGGCTCATTGCCGGGTTTGAAACGCCTGACCGGGGCAGCGTGGAGATAGCCGGCAAACCGGTTTCCGGCCGCGGTATCTTTGTTCCGCCGGAGAAACGCCGGGTAGGCATCGTCTTCCAGGACTATGCCCTCTTCCCTCACCTTAGTGTTGGTGATAATATCGCCTACGGGCTGAACCGGAGCACCGACCGGAAGTCGCGGGTCAAGGAAATGCTGTCTCTGGTGGGAATGAGGGACTATCAATCACGGATGCCTCACGAGCTCTCCGGGGGGGAACAGCAGCGCGTGGCTATCGCCCGGGCGCTGGCACCGGGGCCGGAGGTATTACTGCTGGATGAACCCTTTTCCAACCTGGATGCAGACCTGCGCTCCCGGATAAGAAGCGAGATAAAAAGTATACTGGCCCGCGCCGGAGCCACCGTTATCTTCGTCACTCATGACCAGGAAGAGGCCCTTTTTATGGGTGACCGCGTCGGGGTTATGAACAGGGGAAAGCTGGAGCAGCTTGATACACCGGAAGCAATTTTCCACACTCCAGCCACTACATTTGTGGCCCAGTTCATCGGCACTGCTGATTTCTTAAAAGGGCAGATTGAAAACGGACAGGTTGCCACTGAGATTGGAGGTTTACCCGCTTATCACAAGCTTCCACAAGGCACAGATGTGAGAGTTATGATACGCCCTGACTTCCTCGATATCACACCGGCGGAGGACGGCATTGGAGAAATCGTAGACCGTATCTTCTACGGAATGCATTATATTTACCGGGTACGCTTACCGTCAGGGGCGACCATCCGCAGCCTGCAGCATCATACTCGAAGCTATCCGGTTGGCGCCAGGGTTTCATTCCGCATGAATTCCGACCACAGGGCACCCTGCTTTAACGAGTCCTCCTACGTAACAAGTGAGAAAGCTTCTACATGATAAGGCGAGAGAACTGACCAAAAAGGAATGAGGGAGCCCATCCGGATGTCAGGGCTCCCCCCTTACGACCGCTGCTGAAAACGGTCAATCACAAGCTGAATTTACTCGAAGGGGTTGGTCTTATAACCGTACTTCTGAGAATACATAGAGCTGAAATGGCGTTCATATCCCTCCGGCCACTTGAGCCCCTGATTAGCCAGCGCTGCCACCTGTTTCCCCAGCTCATATGATTCCTTCATCGCCCGCTCATCGTTTCTTATCTTACCTTTATTAAGAGCCAGTCCGCTAACATAATCGCCACAGAACATATGCTCATTAATCAAGTAAAGATATATGCGGGTAAT
>JAUYMF010000189.1 GCA_030698765.1 Dehalococcoidales bacterium | reverse complement strand
CTCTGCAACCTACCTAAGTAACGATTGTTTAACAACCCCCTGTTCGTCATTGGGCGCCCTCCGCTTCGTGTCATTTTGAACGTAGCGAAGAATCTCGAATGTCACTAGCTAAACTCGTGACTTACTTACCTTACAATATCTAACTTGTGGAGCTTTCTGTCAAGTTATCAACCTCGCCCCCTCAAAAATCTCTTTCCCCTTTCCCTTAAAACAGGTGGTAATAAATTATTATTATAGCTTCCATGTCTGGACGTGTCCTGGAGCCCAGCCACGGTCTACCATGTTTGCTTTAATCGTCCTGATGATGCCAGTTTCTGGCTTGGCAGCAAGTTAAAGATACCCCCTGCCCCCATACGGCATCATTATTATTTTACATCCACTCTGTCTTAATGGTAATAGGCATCATCTTGACACTGGCAATAGAGCCTTCTATAATTTGGACGATACCCCCCATGGGGATATGTCGAATTGATTCTTGTCTCAGAGGTGGATTGGTGGCTTCATACTTAAAAGATAAACAGGAGATACTGGTGCGACTGCGGAGAATGGAGGGGCAACTCAAAGGCATCCAGCGCATGATTGACGCGGATGAGTACTGCGTGGACGTACTGAATCAGCTATCCTCCGTAATCGCCGCTACTCAGAAGGTGGCCTCTATCATCCTTGCCGACCACATTAAGGGTTGTGTCCGTGATGCCTTGACCCATGGTGAGCGAAATGACGAATATGTCAATGAGCTGGTGAAGGTGGTGGAACGGTTTACCAACCGGAAATGAGGGAAACAGGAGGTGCATCATGCCGCTGGCTGAAATATTAGTGACTCTGGGCGGGATTGCTGTAATTGCTTTCTTGTCTTGGTTTTTCTTTGGCCCCAAGCAAGCTCAAGCAGCTCAGGTAAAGGGGAAGATTCAGGAAATAGTGGTCAAGGTCAAGGGCGGCTATTCACCCGATATCATCCGGGTAAAGCAGGGTATTCCGCTTCGCCTGATATTCGACCGTCAGGAGGCCGGCGACTGCACCTCCCGGGTGGTTTTCCCTGACTTTCACGCCAGTAAGACGCTGGCGGCTTTCGCCCGGACGACTCTTGAATTTACCCCTGACAAAGCCGGCGAGTTCGGCTTCGCTTGCGGTATGAACATGATTCACGGCACCCTGGTCGTTGAGGAGAGTAAGGAAGGCAAGGAGTCCGGAGCAGAGCCAGAGTCTCCCAAGGGTGAAGGTAAGACGCATGAGCACGCCCAGGCAATTGGGGTAGGCCCCACCATGCCGGTAGGCAAGACGGAACTGGTTGAGTTTGCCCTTATGGGTGGCGGCGTTACCTGTCCCACCTGTACGGTGAACATCGAGACGGCGCTCAGTAGTCTCCCCGGCATAGATGATGTTCGGGTTAACTTTGGCGCCGAGCGTATCACGGTTAGCTATGACCCGGCTCAAATATCGCCGGAGAAAATGCAGCAAATCATTGAGAATACCGGCTATAAGGTTCATCTCCGCAGCGAGCCGGGCACCGGGGCGACGGAAGACCGTGAGTCAGCCGACCGGCGGGCTGAGCGGAAAGACCTGACCCGGCGGGTCATCATCGGTGCTATTCTATCCGCTCCCGTGGTCTTGGCTGTTATGATGCATGAGTTCTTTGGCGCTACCTGGATTCCTTCTATCCTCCTGAATCGCTGGCTCCAGCTTGCCCTCATCACGCCGGTGATGTTCTACACCGGCTGGCCCATCCATCGTACCGGCTGGCTGACACTGCGTCACCGCACCGCCGATATGAACACGCTCATCACCATAGGTACCATTGCTGCCTTCGGCTACAGCCTGGTAGTCACGGTAGCGCCGGGGTTGCTGCCTGAAAATCTACGCGCCGTCTACTACGAGGCGGTCGGTGTTATCATCACGTTAATCCTGCTGGGTCGTCTCCTTGAGGCAATTGCCAAGGGAGGCACCAGCGAGGCCATTCGCAAGCTCATCGGCATGCAGGCCAAGACGGCACGGGTCGTCCGTGATGGCAAAGAAGAAGATATCCCGATTGAGCAGGTACAACTTGGTGACATTGTCGTGGTACGTCCCGGTGAGAAGGTGCCCGTTGATGGAGAGATTACGGAAGGGCGCTCAACGCTGGACGAGTCTATGGTGACCGGGGAGAGCCTGCCCGTGACCAAGAGCGAAGGCGATACAGTGATTGGCGCTACTATCAACCAGACCGGCGCCTTTCGCTTCAAGGCTACCAAAGTAGGTAAAGACACCATGCTAGCCCAGATTATC
The DNA here is from genome assembly GCA_030698765.1 of Dehalococcoidales bacterium. NCBI lineage: Bacteria > Bacillati > Chloroflexota > Dehalococcoidia > Dehalococcoidales > Dehalococcoidales bacterium. The sequence continues at coordinate 645 of JAUYMF010000189.1, read as the reverse complement.
CAACTGGTGGAGCAGGCGCAGGGCTCTAAGGCACCCATCCAGCGCCTGGCCGACCTGGCGGCCAGCCGCTTCGTGCCGGGGGTTATCTTCATTGCCATCGCTACCTTCGTCATCTGGTTCAACTTCGGGCCGACGCCGGCTTTCATCTTTGCTCTGATCAACGCCGTGGCGGTGCTCATTATCGCCTGTCCCTGCGCGCTGGGGCTGGCAACACCGCTTTCGATAATGGTGGGCACCGGCAAGGGGGCGCAAAACGGCATTCTCATCCGCTCGGCCGAAGCCCTGGAGATTGCTCACAAGCTGAATAGCCTTGTTCTGGACAAGACCGGCACTATCACCAAAGGCGAGCCGGCATTAACCGACGTCGTTCCGGCCGATAAGATGGACGCTGACGAGCTACTGCGGCTGGTGGCCTCAGCCGAGCGCTCTTCGGAGCATCCTTTAGGACAGGCTATCATCCGGGGCGCCGAGGCTAAAGGGCTTAAGCTGACCGAGCCCAAAGATTTCCAGTCGGTTACCGGCAAGGGAATCAAAGTGACTGTTGATGGACATAAACTTCTGGTAGGTAACCGCCGCCTGCTGGATGATGCCGGCATCAAGACCACCACCCTGGAGAAAGAAGCGGAGCGCCTGGCTGCTGACGGT
>JAUYMF010000188.1 GCA_030698765.1 Dehalococcoidales bacterium | reverse complement strand
TATTGCCCTGGGCATCCCTCACGCCGACAGTCCCCGAGACAAAGATGAAGTCCCCGGCCCTTACCGCTGACGAAAAAGGGGCGTTCTCCATGTTGGGCAAAATAATCGCTTCTTTCCCGGCCATAGCCAACCTCCTTCTTTGACCTGTTATCGCGGGCGTTGCTCAGGAGTGCCTCTGAAAAAGCCCCCCTACTTTTTCAGAGCATAGATTACTATCTGGTCCTGTGTTTGCTTCTCTACCTCTCCCTTTTCCTCAACGTACTTCAGGTGAGCGGCCGCTTCAGCGAAGGCAAACCATTTCTGTTGCGGCGGGAAGAGATCCCATGACTCATAAGTCATGTCCCAGGTCATTTGGGATGCCACCTGATAAGCATTTTTATCGCCTTCCTCAAGAATGGCGATGACTTCACTGGCTCTTGCCTCATGGTGAAGCTTCAACTCGTCAATTCTCGCCCGATGGTCCCGGAAGCGGCGCCGGTGCCCCGGCAATACCATCTCGATATCTAAATTGTAGATCTTGTCCAGGCTGTCCAGGTAGGACTGCAGGGGGTTCTCGTCATCTGATGTCAGTGATATGTTCGGGGTGATATCAATCAGGATGTGGTCTCCGGAGAAGAACAGCTTCTTATCCGGTTCGTAAAGACACATATGCCCTCTGGTGTGCCCCGGCGTTTCGATACAGTTCAGGGAGTAGCCTCCAATCCTGATGGTGTCTCCCTGTCCCAATACGTGAAAGTCCAGGTGTCCCTGCGGGCTGTACTTGCGGCCGGGGTGGTTATCAATCGCCTGTTTGCGTTCCTCCTCGGGAAAGCCGTTCCTGTCAGCAAAATCAGCGTTCCGGCCCCAGCTGCTGCCGGCCTTGCTGCTGGAGTTGGCTTCCGGGCGGTTGAAGTAGATGGTTGATTTTTCGGTCACCAGGCTGGAAACCAGTCCCAGGTGGTCAGAGTGGTTGTGGGTGATAAAGAAGTCCGCTTTGGCCAAATCTATGTCTAATTCCTTTAGTCCGGCAGACATCACGCTCAGGCATTCCGGGCGGTTCATCCCGGTATCAATAATGAGACAGCGGTCGCCGTCTTTTATGACGTAAGAGTTAATCGCCTGCAGGGGATTTCTCGGCAGTGGTACCTCGATCCTATACAGGTTTGAAAATATTTCTTCTACCATTGTTCCTCTTCAATCTAGAGCAGACAACGCCCATAAATTATTTTAGCAAATTTCTCTGATATTCGGGATGGCGTTAGTTTATCATCACCGTAGTAACAAGTAAAGGAACCTTCTTAGCTGCCAGATTACTGAGCGGAATGAGTCTGAACTACAGTCCCGGTGGTCCGGATAACCCAGAGAAAATGGAAACTGGCGACAGTACCGATACTGGCGATAATATAGAACATTGAGTTGATATCCAGTAGTTCGACAATAACGCCGGATAGAATAGGCCCTATGGCCATGCCGATGCTGAAAGCCAGGAAGAGCACGGACATGGTGGAGCCCATGCCGTACTTTCTGCCTTCTTCTACCCCCAGCGCCGAAGAAGCGGGCATGGAAATAGCCATACCGACACCCTGGATAAGCATCACTATCAGTAACTGCCAGAAGTTGAAGGTGAAGGGAACCAGCGCCAAAAATACAGTGGCAATAATGACGCCAAGGAAGGAGAGCAGTACCCGGCTGAACCTGTCAGCGAGGACTCCTCCGATGGGTGTCAGCAGGGTTATTGCCAGGATATTAATGGTGAGCAGGGTTCCGATGAGACTGATGCTCATACCGAGAATGGCGGCAAAGACGGGAAGAAAGGTGAAAGTAGTGCCTCTACCCAGGGCCTGTGCCAGCCTCAAACTGAAAAGCCCCTTCATCATTTTACTGGCGCTCATTTCTTTGAATGACAGATGAGGGGGGTCTTCCGAGGATTTTTTACGGCTTGCCTCCGGTAAGAAGAATAAAGTTGCCAGCCCTGCCAGCAGGTTGAGAGCGCCCATAACGTAGAATGTAGCTGTTATCCCGAAGTGCTCGGTGGCGATGCCACCGATAAATGGCCCGAAGCCGAAACCGCTGAAAAAAGCGGCGCTGGCATAACCCATCCATTTTCCCTCTTCACCCTCCGGTGAAAGGTCACCGACATAGGCCGTAGCGATAGGAAAGGTCATTGCTCCGGCTATCCCCTGAATAAAACGGACCAGGCTCAGTTGAACGGGGTTGGCTGCCCAGACGTAACCCAGGGAAATAATAGCGTAGGCAAGCAGGCCTATAACGAGGAGTAACTTTTTGCCTTTCTGGTCGGAGAGTCTGCCGGTAATGGGAACGACAATACTGTTAGAAATAGAATATGAAGCTACGATAATACCCAACCAGGTACCGGTAGCTCCCATATCTCTGGCGTAGAGGGGTAACAGTGGTGATACTATCCCCATTCCTAAGGTGGAAGAAAACATCGAGAGGGCCAGAACAGGGAAGACTTTCTTTATCATGTGTGCAATAGGTATTATAAACCCTCCGCTTGAAGATAACAAGGTGGGATGATTGCACCGGCGTCTGGTGACTGTTATAATAGAGCCTGCGGCAGTGAGTTAGCCCCGCTAATAACAGCACCGGTGAAAGGGCTTGTCGGTATTTTGTATCCTGAACCAGTACGGATAGTAATGAAAGCCTCTCGTCCCCCGAACGGGTGGGAGGTTTTTATTTGTCAGATTGAGAGGATTTCGTGATGATTGAGAATAGTCAACAGGTTGATAGCGAAGCCGGACTGGAAATGATGCGGCATTCCACCGCTCATGTCATGGCGGAAGCCGTCCAGTCCATATTCCCTGAGGCTAAATTCGGTATTGGGCCGGCTATTGAGAACGGCTTCTACTATGATTTTGATTTGCCCCGCTCCCTGACCCCGGAGGATTTACCGGCTATTGAAGCCAGAATGGCGGAGACAGTCGCCGCTGATGTGCCGTTTAGTAGAGAGGAATTGACCAAAGAGGAGGCCCGCCGGTTGTTCAGCGGGCAACCGTATAAGCTGGAACTGCTCAACGAAATCCCTGATGAAAAAGTCAGTGTGTACCGGCAGGGTTCATTTGTTGATTTGTGTCGCGGGCCTCACGTGAGTTCTACCGGCGAGATAAAGGCCTACAAACTCGTCAGTATCGCCGGGGCTTACTGGCGCGGTGATGAACGTAATCCCATGTTGCAGCGGATATACGGCGTTGCCTTCAATACCGGGCAGGACCTGGTCAAACACCTGGAGCGTCTGGAAGAAGCCGCCCGGCGTGACCACCGGAAGCTCGGTGTCGAGCTTGACCTGTTCAGCATTCATGAAGAAGCCGGTCCGGGGCTGGTGCACTGGCACCCTAAAGGTTCTGTAATACGCCGGGTCATCGAGGATTTCTGGAAGGATGAGCACTTCAAGCGCGGCTATGATATTGTCTATACCCCGCATCTGGCTAAAGTTGGTCTGTGGAAGACCAGCGGTCACTGGGACTTTTACCGGGACTACCTTTACAGTCCCATGGACGTGGAAGGACAGGAGTATATTGTCAAGCCGATGAATTGCCTGGGGCATATCCTCATCTATAAGTCCAGGCTGCGCAGCTACCGTGATTTACCCTTGCGTTATGCTGAGCTGGGCACGGTCTATCGCTACGAGCGTTCCGGGGTGCTTCACGGTTTATCCCGGGTAAGAGGGTTCACCCAGGACGATGCTCACATCTTTTGTCGTTTTGACCAGCTGGAAGACGAGGTGGTGGGGGTGCTGGACCTGGCCCGTTTTATGATTGATACCTTTGGCTTTACAGATTACCACGTATTTCTTTCCACCCGGCCGGATAAGTATGCCGGTACTGATGAGCTATGGGAAGAAGCCACGCAGACTCTGCGGCGGGCCTTGGAGCACCTGAAGATTGATTACAGCATTGACCCCGGTGAAGGCGTATTTTACGGCCCGAAAATAGACATCAAGTTTGAGAGTATCGGCGGGTCATGGCAGGGCCCCACCATACAGGTCGATTTTAACCTGCCCCAGCGCTTTGATGTCACTTATATCGGCGAGGACAGCCGTGAGCATCCGGTAGCTATGGTACACCGCACGGTACTGGGTAGCATGGAGCGCTTTCTGGCTTCTCTCATTGAGCACTACGGCGGGGCTTTCCCGGTATGGCTGGCTCCGGTGCAGGTGATGGTGATCCCAATCGCTGACCGCCATCTGGAGTATGCGCGTAAGCTGGAGAGTGAACTCCGGTCCGAGGGGATACGGACTAAAGTAGACGCCCGCTCGGAAAGGGTTAATTTGAAAATACGGCAGGCACAGCTTGATAAAGTGCCTTATATGCTGGTAGTCGGCGATAAGGAAGTGGCGGCGGATACTGTTTCCGTCCGTTTGCGGAATAGCGAAGAACTGTCATCACAGCCTCTAACTGATTTCAAAGAAATCATAAGGAAGGCGGTAACCGGCAAAGCAAAAGACCTCGATTGAGGATAGTCAGCCTGTATAGATAATGCCCGATATGTTTAATCAACCAGAAATAGCGGGTTTTCTATCGGGTTGTGATTTGATAAGTACCGAAGAATGTGATATAGTTTCTCCTTGCAGCATCTGTTTTTGGGGGAGGTAATTTAAGACATAGTTAAGAACCTGCGTATAAACAGGGAGATAAGGGCTAAAGAGGTACGCCTGGTAGGAGATAAAGGCGAGCAACTCGGCATTGTGCCTTTAGAGCAGGCTCTGGAGATGGCGAGAAGCCAGGAACTTGATCTGGCAGAGGTAGCGCCTACTGCTGTACCTCCAGTATGCCGTTTGCTCGATTACGGGAAATATAAATACGAGCAGACTAAAAAAGAACGGGAGGCCAGGAAAAGCCAGAAGATTTCAATGCTGAGGGAGGTCCGGATACGCCCCAAGATTGGCGAGCATGATTTTGAGGCTAAAGCCAGGACCGCCAGGAAGTTGCTGGAGGGTGGAGATAAGGTCAAGATAACCGTATTGTTCCGGGGTCGTGAAATCACGCATCCTGAGATAGCCTGGAAATTGTTACAGAAGATGGCGGAATCGCTAAAGGATATAGCTTCGGTTGATGGGCAGCCGGTGATGGTGGGCAGAAGGATGAATGTGATGCTGGTACCGGTGTCCGCCCCAAAACCTAAAAAAATTGCGGAAGAGGTTAAAAAAACCTGAATGCCAAAAATCAAAACTCATAAAGGTGCGCAGGCCCGTTTTCATATTACCGGAAGCGGGAAATTGCTGAGGACCAAGGGCGGAAAGAGCCATTTGCGTATTCGGAAGTCCAAGAGAGTCAAGCGCCTGTTTGATGAAAAAGTACCGGTAAGCTCCCGGGACAGGGCCCGTATCAGAAGACTCCTGCCTTACGGAGTATAACCAGACAGAAAAGACTTACCTGCATAATAAAGGTCAGTCATCTGTTACGATTTGTATAGAAGAGGAGAATTACCTTGCCACGTGTGAAAAGAGGCGTAACCGCTCATCGCCGGCATAAGAAAGTGCTGGCTTTGACCAAAGGGCAGCGAGCAACCAGGCATAGTCTATACCGGCGCGCTCATGAGGCTATGCTTAAATCCTTAACCTATGCTTACGCTCACCGCCGGGAGCGTAAGGGCGATATGCGGCGTTTATGGATTTCACGGGTTAATGCCGCCAGTAAAATCAACGGGCTTAGCTACAGTCAGTTCATGCACGGTCTGAAGAAGGCAGGAATTGAGATTAACCGCAAGCTACTGGCTGATATTGCTGTGAGAGAACCTGAGGCATTTGCTACTCTGGCAACCAGGGTTAAAGAACAAGCCCAGGATTAAGGATGACCGGCACAAAACTGCTGCATTAATTCCTGGATTGACCGGTTTTTGATTACATCCGCATTTTCTCTCCCTCTGATAGGAGAGAAAGCATTTTAGAAGGGGTCTCACTACTCTCAAACATGATATTATCACGGAAACAACCTCCGTTGAGGACAGAGCATGTTAACCCGGCTTGAAGAGATAAAAGCGGCAGCCCTCCGTGAACTGGAAAGCGCTAACGACTTTAAGGTGCTGGAGGCATGGCGGGTTCGTTATCTTGGAAAGAAGGGCGAGCTAACCGGAGTCCTGCGCAGCCTGAGTACCATGCCGCTGGAAGAGCGGAAAACTATCGGTGCTCAAGCCAATGAGCTAAAGGTTAGCCTGGAAGAGAGCCTGAAGCAAAAAGAGCAGGCGCTCCGTGAGGTACAGCTAGCTTCAGCCAGGAGAGGGGAAATCGATATCACTCTGCCGGGCCGTCCTTTCCCCCCCGGCCGTTTACACCCCCTGACTCAGGCTATCCATGAGATATGCGATATCTTCGTCTCGTTGGGCTTTCAGGTGGTAGAGGGACCGGAGGTGGAGTGGGAGTACTACAACTTTGAGGCTCTGAATATGCCGGCTGAACACCCGGCCCGAGATAGCCAGTCAACCTTCTGGATCAGCCGTGAGCCGGAAGGCGCGGAGGCGGAGGCTGGAAAAGCCATGCTGCTCCGAACGCAAGGTACGGCCATCAGCGCCAGAGTAATCGAGACGATGAAACCGCCCATAAGGACCATTGAACCGGGTAGAGTCTATCGTCATGAGGCAACGGACGCTACCCATTTGAGTATTTACCACAACATTGACGGACTGGTGGTCGACAAAGGTATCACCATGGCCGACCTGAAAGGCACGCTTTACGAGTTTGCCCGCCGTTACTTCGGCAAAGACAGGAAAGTGCGCTTCCGGTGCGACTATTTCCCCTTCGTCGAGCCTGGAGTTGAGATGGCCATTGATTGTGTGGTCTGTAACGGCGAAGGATGCCGGTTGTGTGGCAATAGTGGCTGGATCGAGGTACTCGGGGCAGGCATGACCCATCCTGAAGTACTGAGGCGGGGGGGCATCGACCCCGCTGTCTATTCCAGCTTTGCTTTCGGGATGGGACTGGAACGCATGCCGATGCTCCGTTACGGTATTGACGATGTGAGGATCTTCTACGGCAGTGACCTGAGGTTCCTGAGGCAGTTCCAAGTATGAAAGTATCACTCAATTGGCTTAAGGAATATGTGGATATCACCCTCCCGGCTGCCGATGTGGCTGAGAAACTGACGATGGCGGGAAACGAGGTTGGCGGGATAGAGATTACCGGTGGAAGCTGGGAAGGCATCATCATCGGGCAGATAACCGCCATCAACCCCCATCCCAATGCCGACCGCCTTACTCTACCAACTGTAGACCTGGGCACTGAACAGGTCTCCGTGGTTTGCGGAGCCCCGAATCTACGGGTTGGTGATAAAATTGCTTTTGCCCGGGTTGGCGCCCGGCTTATTGACGGGCATACCGGGCAGGTAGCCACCCTGGAACCGGCTAAAATTCGCGGCGTCGTCTCCAGCGGCATGGTCTGTTCGGAAAAGGAGCTTGGTATCTCGGATAACCATGAAGGCATTATGGTGCTACCCGGTGACGCGCCCGTCGGTGTGCCGCTGGCTGCCTACATGGGTGATGTTATTTTTGATCTTGAGGTTACTCCCAACCGTCCTGACTGTCTTTCGGTCATCGGCATCGCCAGGGAAGTCGCTGCCCTGACCGGTCAGACGCCGCACATCGGCGAAGCAAGCTACACGGAAAAGGGGACACCGGTGAGTGAGCAGGTGGACGTGGAGATCATGGCTCCTGATCTGTGCCCGAGGTACTGTGCCAGCTTGATTACGGGGGTCAAAGTGGCCGAGTCTCCTGCCTGGATGCAGCACCGGTTGCTGGCCTGCGGCATGCGTCCGATAAACAGTATCGTTGATATTACCAACTACGTTATGCTGGAATACGGACAGCCGCTGCACGCTTTTGACTACCAGCGTATCAAAGGCAAGAAGATTGTAGTCCGGAGGGCGTCCGGGGGAGAGAAGTTTGAAACCCTGGACGGGACAGAGAGGACCCTTTCTCCTGACATGCTGGTTATTGCTGACGGAGAGCGGGCGGTGGCTGTCGCCGGGGTGATGGGTGGGGCCAACACCGAGGTGACCGGGGGAACTACCACGATACTGCTGGAGGCGGCCAGTTTTTATCCGGCAAGTATCCACTATACCGGCCGGACGCTGGACGTGCCCAGCGAGGCCTGCAGGCGATTCGAGAGGGGCATCAGCCCCGAGCTGACCCTGCCAGCCTTAAGAAGGGCCACCCAATTGCTCGTCGAACTGTGCGGGGGCGAAGCCGCCAGAGGCGTCGTGGATGACTATCCCGGCAAATTGACGCGAGTGCCTATCCGACTGACCACTGATGAGGTGAAGCGGCTCCTTGGGGCTGATTTCAGTCTAACCCAGTTATCAGACACGCTGACTTCACTGGGCTGCGAATGCGAGCAATCAGAATCAGCGCTTCTGGTAATGGCGCCGTACTGGCGGAGCGACATACGTCTGACAGTTGACCTTATCGAGGAAATAGCCCGTATTACCGGCTATGACCGGCTGCCAATGACGATGATAGGCCAGCCAATCCCAAGGCAGGACCCTGACCCTATTATCGGACTTAAGCGCCGGGTGAAATACCTCCTTGCCGGTTACGGCTTTCAGGAGATACTCAGCTATACGCTGACCGGCAGGGAAATGCTGGAGAAACTGTCTACCAGCCCGCATCCTTCTGTACCGGCGCTCCTCCGTCTGGACAATCCGATGACTGCCGAGCAGGAGTACCTTCGTCCTGACTTGAGAACGAACTTGCTGGGCGCGCTGGCCGCTAACCGGCGGCATGAAGACGGCGGCATCAGGCTTTTCGAGCAGGGCAGGGTCTATCTGCCGCGTGATGGTGACCTGCCTGATGAGCGCGAGACACTTTGCGCTCTGCTGAGCGGGCCGGCAGTTGAGAAATGGTGGCAGGGTGAGGGCGAACCCCCTGATTTCTTCGAGGCGAAAGGGTTAGTAGAAGGCTTGCTCAGTCAGTTAGGTGTCACTGCCAGCTTTGAGCCGTTTTCGGACGATAGCCTTCACACCGCCGAGCAGGCCGCAATTGTCATCGGTGGCAGTAAGATAGGTGTTGTCGGCGGGTTACACCCCGTAGTGCTGGAAAAATTTGAAATTACCGGGGCGGCTTATCTTTTTGAGATTGACCTGGCGGTGCTGCTACCCTTTACCGCCGGGCACAAGATGTACCGGCCGGTGCCGCGCTTTCCGGCTATCGTCAGGGATATGGCGCTGGTGGTTGACGCCGGAACAGCCCACCGGCGAATCGCCGATATTATCAAGGGTTTTCCGCTGGTGGAGGAGGTCGCTATCTTCGATGTCTATTCCGGCGACCAGGTTCCCCCGGGCAAGAAGTCCCTTGCCTACCGGATTACCTTCCAGTCGCCGGAGCGCACGCTGACGGATAATGATGTTGACAGGGTTCAGCGGCAAATCATGGGCAAGCTGTCCCACGAACTGGGCGCTACGCTGCGCGGCCAGTAAGCTGTTTTAGGCGGTCAACGACTTCCTTCAGTGGCACCAGCTCAATTTCTTTCTCGGCGCGCCGTTTTATCTCCACGCTGTCTTTTTCCAGGCTGCGCGGGCTGACGGTAGCCCGGACGGGTATCCCCAGCAGGTCGGCGTCATTGAACTTTACCCCCGGCGATTCCTCCCGGTCATCAAAGAGCACCTCGAAACCCTGGGACGTAAAGTCGGCGTAAAGCTTTTCGGCGACCTCAAAAACCCCGGAGCCTTCCCGGTAAAGGGGGCAGAGATAGATTTGGTAGGGGGCAATCGCCATCGGCCAGATGATGCCTTTGGCATCGTGGTTCTGCTCGATGGCGGCGGCCAGCAACCGGCCAACGCCGATGCCGTAGCAGCCCATGATGATGGGTCGGGATTCCCCGTTCCGGTCAATAAAATTGGCGCCCATCTTCTGGCTGATAAAGGCGCCCAGCTTAAAAGCGTGCCCCACTTCAATACCGTGGCTGGAGAGCAGTTCGCCTCCGCATACCGGGCATTTGTCCCCGGCGCGGGCGCGGGCAATGTCAGTCAGGACGTCAACCTCGAAGTCGCGGGGGTAGTTGACGTTTTTCAGGTGAGTGTCCGGTTTGTTGGCGCCGGCTACCAGGTTGGTGGCGGTGGTTATCGAGTCGTCGGCGATGATCCTGGTATCCTTGAGACCTACCGGGGAAGCAGCCCCGGGAACGATACCGGCGGCTATTACCTCGGCCTCGGTAGCCAGTCGCAGTTCCGCGCCGCCCAGCACTTTTTTCAGTTTGATTTCATTAACCTCGATATCGCCCCGGATGACGACGAAGACCAGCCTGCCGTCAGCAATGTAGAAGACCGCTTTCAGGGTGCGGTATGTCGGTACCTTGAGGAAATTGGATACTTCCTCGATGGTCATCATGCCCGGCGTGGAGACTTCCTCCATTGGCAGCAGCTCGCCGTCTTCTATTTTATCGATGATTCCCCGCGCTTTCTCAGAGTTGGCGGTGTAGTGGCAGGATGAGCAGTGGATGATTTCATCCTCGCCGCTCTCGGTGATGAGCATGAACTCGTGGGAGTCCTTGCCGCCGATGGCGCCGCTGTCAGCTTCAACGAGCAGGGAAGGCAGGCCGCAGCGCGAGTAGATATTGTGGTATGCCTGGAGCATCCTGTTGTAGCTCACATCCAGCCCGGCTTCATCAACATCGAAGCTGTAGAGGTCTTTCATGTGGAACTCTCGCACCCGAATCAGGCCGCCCCTGGGGCGGGGCTCGTCACGGAACTTGGTCTGGATCTGGTAGAGCAGCAGTGGCAGGTCACGGTAGCTCTGCACGTTGTATCTGACAAGGTCGGTGACGACCTCTTCATGGGTGGGCCCCAGCACCAGCTTGCGGTCACGGCGGTCGGTCAGGGTGAACAGCCCCTCCCCGAAAGCCTGGTCACGCCCGGTCTCCTGCCACAGTTCCAGGGGCTGCAAAGCGGGCATCATCAACTCCTGCCCACCTGCCCTGTCCATCTCCTCGCGGATGATGGTCTCTATTTTGCGCAGAGTCCTCCAGGCGAGCGGCAGGTAGGAATAGACCCCGGCGGCCACCTGTCTTATCATCCCGCTTTTGAGTAATAGCTGGTGGCTGATGGTATCAGCCTCGGCGGGTATTTCCCGCTGGGTCTTGCCGAACAAATTCGATATACGCACGCTTTACTCCGTTTTTATCTATATTACTCTATCCGGTCTTATCTGGAAACCCCCCCTTCCGTCTCCGGTGTCATTGCGGGCCAGAGGCGAAGCAACCTCAAAGATAGTTTAAATTAATCCTATCCCCCTGTGTCCCCCTTCCCCTTGCTAAGGGGAAGGGGGAAGGAGATTATGGAAGAGGGGCTGCGCCCCTCTTAGACACTCGTTGAGCATATTGTCATTGCGAGACCATTCCGGTTCATCGGGAGGCTTCAGCCCGAGTTCAGCGTTCGACTGAGATCACGCCGAAGTCCCGAGGGCGAAGCAATCCGGGTGGGGTATGTTTTCGCCTCCCTTCACGGATTGCTTCGTCGCGGAGTTTACACTGAGCGAAGAGAACGTGCTCCTCGCAATGACATTTATACGGAAGGGGGGCTGCGCCCCTCTTAAACTCCCCGGTTACTTCTCCCAAAATCCCTGTCAGGTCTCCCCCTTTGGTAAAGGGGGATTAAGGGGGATTTAAAACTCTCCGCCTTTCTTAAACTCCCCACGTCCCCCCAACATCCTTGCGGGCAGGAATGATTATTGGAGGAGCTTCGAATCTTTCAAGTCCAGCTAACTTTAATTTTCATAAAGGTTCTTAGTTTTCTTTCTGCTGAAGTAGTGTATTTAACCCTTCTTCAATTACCTCATGCAAGAGAACAATTCGTCCAGCTATTTTATCTCTGTTCGTAGGCTTATTTCTCTCGTTCAGTCCTCTTAGTTCAATTAACTTGGCGAATTTAGTAATATCATTTGGCAAGAGTACGGGGTTATGGAGTAACTCTTCATGGCACTCATAGCAGAACTGACTATACGGTTGTTGCTGCTTGAATTGACGTGGTTCTTCCTTAAAGACCGGTTCACGTCGTGGTCCCTTGCTATTTGAGCGGCTGAAAAAGCGTTTGGCCACATGGTGATGTTTTGTGGCATGGGAGCGTCCTTTTACAGTTGCTTGGGCATATTCTCCTTCATGGTGAATCTTGCAGCCGCAAATCCCACAAGTTGAATCCATGCTGGTCTCCTTCGTCACATTATTGAATCCCCCTCACTCCCCCTTCTCCGGCAGCCGTGCGCCTTCCAGGTAAGTCTCATCAAACCGGGCGCCGGACAGGTCGGCGCGCTCCATGTGGGCGTGCCATAAATCGGCTTTTTCAAAGTGGGCGTTTCGTAAATCGGCGCCTTCAAAATGGGTGCCCCAGGCGACCGCCCCCTCGAAGTGGGCGTTTTGCAGGTCAGCCCCCTCAAAGTGCATGGCGCGGATATTAGCTTTCTCAAAATGGGCGTCCCGCAGCACTGCCTTTTCGATGTGGACGCCCCACAGATTGGCCTCCTCGAAGTGAGCGTTCTCTAATACTGCCCTCTTGAGGGTAATCCCTCGCAGGTGGAGCCGCCGCAGGTCAACGCCTTTCTCAAAGACCTTTCCGGAGAGGTCAAGCCCGTCGGCGGCGCCGCCGTTCTCTTCAATCAGCCGGAGCACGTCTTCACGGGTGTAGGGTTTTTCCTTGCTGCCTTCTCCCATGTTTAAGACCTTTCCCCCTTTTTTAACAAGGATTCTTGTACTGTCCAGTTTAAAATTTGTCCACTTCCGCCATCAGTACCCGGACAAAGTCTTTTTCCTCCACCACGCCCACCTTCTCACCCTTCTTGAAGAGGATGGCGCGCCCTTTGCCGCAGGCGATGCCGATATCGGCGTCCATGGCTTCGCCGGGGCCGTTGACCACGCAGCCCATCACTGCCACCTTTATCGGTTTGGTAACCTTGAGCAGCTCTTTTTCCACCGCTTCGGCGATGCTGACAATATCCACCTCCGACCGCCCGCAGGAGGGGCAGCTCACCAGTACCGGCCCGTGCTGGCGCAGGTTGAGGCTCTTCAGTATTTCATAACCGGCGAAGACCTCTTCCCGGGGGTGGGTGGTCAGGGAGACCCTGATGGTATCACCGATGCCCATGTAGAGCAGCGTGCCGATGCCTACGGCACTGCGGATAACGCCCGTGCGCGGCGTGCCCGCCTCGGTAATGCCTATGTGCAGCGGGTAAGGTATTTTTTGAGCAATATCCCGGTAGGCTTCAATGGTCGTCGGCACGTCAAAGGCTTTCAGGGAGACTTTTATCAGGTCGAAGTCGAGGCTCTCCAGCAGGCGCACCTGTTCCAGTGCCGCCGCTACCATTTTTTGGGCGGTGGACAGGCGCGGGTCGGCTTTTTTCGGCAGACTGCCGGCATTCAGCCCGATGCGGATAGGGACGTTTCTCTCTTTAGCGGCGCGTACCACGGCCTTGATCTTCTCCGGCTCGCCGATGTTCCCCGGGTTGAGGCGGAGGCCGTCAGCGCCGGACTTCAGCGCTTCCAGGGCCAGGCGGTAGTCGAAGTGAATATCAGCTACCAGGGGCAGGGAAATCCCCTTTTTAATCGCTTTTAGGGCTTCGGCTGCCTGCCGGTCAGGTACCGCCACTCGTACCAGCTCACAATCGACTTCTTCCAGCTCTTTGATCTGGCGGATGGTTGACATAACATCACGGGTATTGGTGTTGGTCATCGATTGCACCAAAATGGGTGCGTCCCCGCCGATGGTAACGCTGCCAATCTGGATGGGTTTGCTCTTACGGCGCTGGTTCACGGTATAAGGCTCTCCCCGCTGATGACGCGGACAATATCCTGGTAGGTGAGGGCAAACAGGAATACCAGCAACAGCGCCATGCCGATGATATGTATCAGCCCTTCGGTTTTCGGAGAGACGCGTTTACCACGGCGTACCCATTCCAGGACGACAAAGGTAATCCGGCCCCCGTCAATGGCGGGAAGGGGAAAAAGATTGAATATACCTATCAGCAGACTGATGAAACCGGTAATATCGAGCAGCGCCCTGATACCCCCGATCTCAGCCACCTCCCCGGTAAGCTGGGCGATACCCACCGGCCCGAAGAATGATGCCGTTTCTTCGCCGCTGAACAGGCTGCCCAGGCTTTCTTTGTAGGCAACCAGGTAAGTGACTATCTGCCCGATTCCCATGGGTACTGCCTGCCAGACGGGAAAGGACTGCGTGATAGTTTCCGTATTCACGGTCGTAATGGCGACGCCGATTGCCCCCTCATCCGCTGGCGGTTTAAGTCGAGGTATCAGCCGGACATTCTCCCTGGTTGAGTCAGCATGCTGGATGAGCAGCGTAGTCTCCTCACCCCGGTTATTCTGGATATAGCGGTAAAGGTCGTTATTGTTTCTGACCGGCTCGTTATTGACGCTGAGAATAATATCTCCGGGGCTGATTCCGGCCATCGCCGCCGGAGAGTCCGCGGCTACTTCTTCCACCAGCACCTGTCCGGTTATTACATCACGGGGGATCATGAAGACCAGGGAGAACAAGACCACCGCCAGCAGGATATTCATCACTGAGCCGCCGCCGAGCACCAGTAGTCTGATGCCCCGGCTCTTTCCGGCCAGGCTCCTCGGTACTTCAGGGTCTTCTTCACCGGCCAGCTTGTTAAAACCACCGAAGGGAATGGCATTCAGTGAGTATACCGTTTCCCCCCGTTTTATTCCCAGCAACCGGGGAGGGAAACCAATCCCGAATTCCTCTACCTTTACTCCGAACGACTTGGCAGCGATAAAATGCCCCAGCTCATGGGTGATGATAATGACCGATAGCGTAATGACACCTATAATTATGGGAGTAAACATTATTTATGCACCTTCACGGTATGTATTATTTCCTGCCTGGCCCGCTCATCAGCTTCCAGAATATCTTCGATGGTGGGGTGGACTGTGTTTTTGTGCCTCTCCAGCGCCTGCTCGACAAGGCGGGAGATATCAGTAAATTTTATCCGCCGGGACAGGAAAAGCTCAACGGCTACCTCGTCGGCGGCGCAGAGTACTGCCGGATATGTCCCTCCCCTCTCCCCGGCCTCAATAGCCAGCTTGAGACAGGGGAAGGCATCAAAATCAGGCTGCTCAAAGCTGAGATTGTCAATAACGCTCCAGTCCAGTCGTGGTAATGCGGGATTCTCCAGGCGGTCGGGATAGGACAGGGCATACTGAATGGGTAAGCGCATATCGGGACAACTCAACTGGGCTTTAACCGAGCCGTCAACGAACTCGACCATGGAGTGGATAATACTCTGGGGGTGTACCAGCACGCTGATACTGCTTACCGGCAGGTCGAATAGCCAGCGGGCTTCGATTACCTCCAGTCCCTTGTTCATCAGCGTCGCCGAGTCGATGGTGACCTTTTCTCCCATCCGCCATGATGGGTGTTTTAACGCCTGCTCGGGGCTGACCCCCTTTAGTTGGTCCGGCGGGTAATGGCGAAAGGGCCCCCCCGAAGCAGTCAGCAAAATCCGGGCGGCGGACTGATTTTCTCCTCGCAAGCACTGCCATATGGCGCTATGTTCACTATCGATGGGCAGGATCGGCGCCTTACTTAATTCCGCTTCTCGGGTGATAATCTCACCGGCCATAACCAGGGCTTCTTTATTGGCTAAGGCGACACTCTTGCCTGCCTTGACCGCGGCCAGCGCTGGGAGTAAACCGGCCTTCCCTGAAGTGGCGATAACCACGGTGTCCGCCCGCGGGTGACTGGCCATCTCTTCCAATGATAGCAGCTCATAGTCAGCGCTGGCCTGATTAAGCAATGCTTGCGTGTCCCGGCAGCAGACAAACTCCGGTTTGAATTCACTGATTTGTCGGGATAGTAAATCAGTATTCTTACCGGCGGCCAGCCCGATTACCCTGAAGCGGTGAGGCAGAGCGCGGACTACCTCCAGGGTCTGCTGCCCGATGGAGCCGGTGGAACCCAGTACGGCGATATTTATTCTTCCCTCGCTCATATCATAGATAATGATACAACAAATTACAGACTATAACCAACGGGACAGTGTTTTGCCAGAGAAATCATGGTTGCCCGGGGAACCCGGCAAGGGTCAGAGAGGGTCGTTTCAACGGTAGCGTTTCTTGTTATCTTTCTAGGTTGTCCACAGAACGTAGTAGTAGACCACTATGCCGGCAAAGAGAATACTGTCCAGTCGGTCAAGGAGTCCCCCGTGTCCCGGCATTATATTGCCGGAATCCTTTACTCTCATATTGCGTTTGAACAGGGATTCAGCCAGGTCTCCGCACTGCCCAAAGATACTGACCAGAAAGCCGAGGAGCAGGGCTTGTCCCCAGTGGAGATTCAGGTGCAGCGGAGTGGGCAGGAGGAAAAGCAAACTTACGCCGGCAGCCCCGAGAATACCGCCGATAGTTCCTTCCCGGGTCTTGTTAGGACTGATACTGGGGGCAAGGCGATTCTTGCCTAAAGCTCTTCCCACAAAAAAAGCCATTGTATCAGAGGCGAAAGTAGTAAAAAAAGCGAAGAATACCCAGTTCCTGCCGTCATCCATGCCTCTTAATGCCACCAGGTAGCTTACCAGCCAGCCGACATAGAGGATACCGGCTACCGTCCATGCCCATCCGGCAAAAGTTTTCTCCTTCTGTCTCTGCAGAGGAATCCAGATCAAAGGTAGTAGCACGGCTGAGGTGAACAGCAGCGGCGTCATCAGGTTAAGGTCGAAGTAAGGACCAATCATACCGAGCAAGCGGGAATCGCGGCTGAGAATAAAGAGCAGCACCCAGAGCGCGCCGAAACGGATAAGCGGCAGTGCCCGGGAGAGGGTGACCAGTCTGTAAAACTCAATTACCGCCAGCACGCCGCAAATAGCTGCCAGCGTGGTGAACCAGGGTAAGGACTGGTCAAACCAGATGGCAGCAACAAGAAGAGGAAATCCCCACAGCGCAGTTATTACCCTTTTTCTGAGCATAGCTATTCAACGGAGTTATAGTCCGCCAAAGCGCCTCTGCCTGCGGCTGTAAGAAAGGAGCGCTCTATCCATGTCTTTTTTGCCGAAGTCAGGCCACAGGACTTTAGTGAAATGGTACTCGCTGTAGGCGGTTTGCCAGATAAGAAAGTTGCTGAGGCGGAGTTCATCCCCGGTACGTATCAGTAGGTCAACATTGGGCAAACCGTTGGTATAGAGATATGTGCTGAATAGCTCTTCAGTGATGTCTTGAGGTGCCACGCCATCAGTTATCAGGCGGCGTGCCGCATCTAAAATCTCAGCACGGCCGCCGTAGTTGAAAGCTAGACTGAGCGTCATCCCCGTATTGTTCCGGGTTAGCTCGACCGATTCCTTTATTGCCTGCTGTAATCCCGGAGGGAGTTCAGCGAGTCGTCCGAGGTGGCGGAGCTTCACCCCGTTTTTGTGGAGGTCAAACACACACTTATCGATAAAGTCGTCAAGCAGGCGGAACAGACCATTGACTTCCTCGGCCGGGCGGGACCAGTTTTCCGTGGAGAATCCGTAGAGTGTGATAAATTTTATGGCGTAAGTATTGAGGTATTCAACGATGCGGCGCATGTTTTCGACGCCGGCACTGTGCCCCTGGAGCCTGGGTAACCCGCGTTTTTCCGCCCACCGGCCATTGCCATCCGGGACAAAAGCGATATGGGTAGGAAGCAGAGTGAATTTCCTGGTAGTTGATGGTCTGGTCATCGCGTTGCTACCATGGTTCCGGCTAGACCTGTAGTAGTTCTGTTTCCTTATCCTGTCCTACACGGTCAATATCACCGATGAAGCTATCGGTAAGCTTTTGTAGCTGGTTCAAGATGCGTTTGTATTCGTCTTGTGAAATATCCTTGGCTTTCTCCAGTTCTTTCTGCTCTTCCATAGCCTCACGTCTCAGGTTACGTATGGCTATCCTCCTTTCTTCAGCTCGCTTGCGTACTACTTTAATCAGTTCCTGCCGCCGTTCTTCAGAAAGCGGCGGGATGCTTATCCGGATTATATGCCCGTCATTGGTCGGATTCAGCCCCAGTTCAGATGTCAGTATCGCTTTTTCGATGCTGCGGATACTGCCTTTGTCCCAAGGCTGGACAACGAGGAGTCTTGCCTCGGGAGCAGAAATGCTGGCAATCTGGTTAAGCGGAGTGGGGACACCGGCATAGTCTACCTTGATATGCTCAATCAAGCCGGGAGCGGCGTGCCCGGTGCGGATGGTAGCCAGCTCCTTCCTCAAACCCTCAACGGTC
Source organism: Dehalococcoidales bacterium (assembly GCA_030698765.1). NCBI lineage: Bacteria > Bacillati > Chloroflexota > Dehalococcoidia > Dehalococcoidales > Dehalococcoidales bacterium. The sequence continues at coordinate 5,043 of JAUYMF010000188.1, read as the reverse complement.
TTGCGCATCTTTTCTTCAATATTAAGTAGAGTTTGACTGTTCAATTCCCTTACTCACTGGATATCGTTGTACCAATCGGTTCGCCGGTGACGGCTCTTTCAAGACTGCGTGGGGCCTGCAGGTCAAAGACAATGATAGGTAGCCTGTTCTCCAGGCACAGAGAGAGAGCGGTGGCATCCATTACCTCTAAACGCTTGTTCAAGGTTTCGAAATGAGTCAATTTGTCAAACTTCCTGGCGGTAGGGTCTTTACGAGGATCGGCGCTGTAGACTCCGTCAACATTGTTCTTGGTCATCAGCAGCACCTCCGCCTCAATTTCTACGGCTCGCAGGGCCGCTGCCGTGTCTGTAGTCATGTAGGGATTACCGGTGCCGCTGGCGAAGATTACCACTCTCCCTTTCTCCAGGTGGCGGATAGCGCGCCGTCTGATATAAGGTTCGGCTACCTGGTGGATCTCGATAGCTGTCTGGGTCCGGGTAATCATGCCTTCTCTCTCCAGTACGTCCTGGAGAGCCAGTGCGTTAATTACCGTCGCCAGCATTCCGGCATAGTCAGCGGTAACCCTGTCCATCCCGTTTTTTTCCGCCTGGCTCCCGCGCCAGATATTGCCACCGCCGACAACAACAGCTAATTCAACCCCCATTTCAACTACCTGGTTAATCTGTTTGGCGATCTTTACCAGGGTCGAAGGGTCTATGCCGTACTCTTTTTTGCCGCCAAAAGCTTCGCCGCTGAGCTTGAGCAAAACACGTTTGTATTTAGTAGTCATTACCTTTCGGGGTACGCTTCGGGTAATTTACTCTTCTTTTCCTTCCCCTACTTCATACCTGACGAATCGACTGATTTTAATGTTTTCCCCTACTTTGGCGATAGTCTCATTGATGACATCCTGGATAGTCATATCGAGGTTCCTGATATAAGGTTGCAGGAGGAGACAGTCTACTTTTTCCTCGACACCTTCAACACCGGCAGGGATTTCGTCTGTTGAGATAAAGCGAGCAGGCATGGCGGCCACCTGTAACGCCAGGTTGTGAGCCAGCTCTTTAAATTCGTTGGTGCGAGCGGCAAAGTCAGTCTCGCAGTTTAGTTCAATCATAGCGCCGATACGCCCGCCGGCGTGAACGTAGGCTTCAATCAGTCCTTGAGACACTGAACGGCCCTTCTTCTTTTCAGCCTTAAAAAGGTTGCGTTCCTTGAGCATGGACTGAGCCTTTTCCATGTCACCCTTTACTTCGGCTAGGACATTCCGGCAATCCATAATGCCCGCCCCGGATAGTTCTCGCAGTTCCTTTATGCTGTCTGTTGATATTTTCAATCTCTCCCCCTAGTTCTATTCCTGTTTAGCAGTGGATAACGGCTCGGCAGCCTCTTCAGCCAGAGGTTCTGCCTGACCTTCTTCCCGTCCTTCCTCAATAGCGGTCGCCATCTGGCTGCTTTTACCTTCAATAACAGCAGAGGCAATCCGGCTGCATATCAGTTTGATGGCTCTGATGGCGTCATCATTGGCGGGGACAGGGTAGTCTATTTCGTCTGGGTTAGTGTTGGTGTCGGTTACGGCGACAACCGGTATCCCCACCCGTTTCGCCTCGGCTAAAGCGATCCTTTCTTTGGAAGTATCAATAACGAATAGGGCGGCGGGCAGATTAACCATCTCCTTGATACCGCCCATTTGCCGGTTCAAGCGCAGGATTTCCTCCTCAAGCTTCAGGGCTTCTTTTTTGGGCAGACGGCTGAACTCTCCCCGGGCTTGCTGGTCTTCCAGGCGGACCAGGTAGTCAATGCGGGACTGGATGGTGGGGAAATTAGTCAGTGTCCCGCCTATCCAGCGCTGATTGACATAATTCATACCACAGCGTTTGGCTTCTTCCTCTATGATATCATGCGCCTGTTTCTTGGTACCGACGAAGAGGATATGCTCACCCTCGGCTATTGTCTGACGGACGAAGTTGCAGGCTTTCTCCAGCATGGTCGCCGTTTGTTCGAGGTCAATAATATGAATACCATTCCGCTTGGTAAATATGTACTTCTTCATACGCGGGTTCCAGCGGCTGGTCTGGTGCCCGAAGTGGGCCCCAGCTTCTAAAAGTTGTTTTACACTAGCAATCTCTGGCAAATTCAAGCCCCTTTCTGTTAATATCTCATTGTAGTCACCAGAAAGTATAGCATATCATCCTGACAGGCAGCAATAGCGGTACTAATTGACAATGCGTGCGCTTATGTCTATTATTAAGAAAGGGACGGGACAGAAATGCAGTCTAGAAAAACCTATAAAGATATCAGTCCTGAGCTACTCTATCATGAAATCAGAGACTTTACCCGGAAACAGGGCGCGATTCTGGATGAATCTAAGTTAGAGACATATTCCTCACCGAATGACTCCTCCGCTTTTATTTCACGGGGCACACTAACCTTCAAGATTCAGGATAAGCAGGATAAGGTAGAAAAAGAATGCCTCAGGGCTCACATTGTGGGTTCAGCCAGGGGCGAGACAAAAGTTATGATTGATGTTGACGAGAAGCTTTTTCCCAGGGAGAAAGCTCAGGCCCTGCAGGATGACCTGGACTTCGTTTTTGGCTCGTATGAGGTAAAGGCGAGTTAGTGTCGGGCGGAATTTACCGCGGTTGTCTGTTCAGCCCGTTCCCCTTAGGTAATCATCAATAGAGGCGGCCGCCCGTTTGCCGGCACCCATGGCACTGATTACCGTGGCCGCGCCGGTTATGATGTCTCCACCTGCCCAGACCCTCGGCTTTACCGTTTTGCCGGTCGCTTCGTCAGCGACGATAGTTCCTCGTTGAGTGGTTTCCAGACCTTCGGTAGTAGCGGCAATGAGGGGGTTGGGATTATTACCCAGGGCGATGATGACACTATCGACCTGCATCAGGAATTCGCTTCCCTTTTTGGGAACAGCGCTGCGCCGACCGCTGGCATCAGGTTCACCAAGCTCCATTTCGATGCACTCCATTGCCATGACCCAGCCCCGCCCGTTGCCTAAAAAGCCGAGAGGATTGCTCAGGAACTTAAAAATGACACCTTCCTCCTCAGCATTTTCTACTTCTTCACGGCGGGCGGGCATTTCGGCTTCAGACCGGCGATAAACAACGTAGACTTCCCTGGCGCCAAGTCTGAGAGCGCAGCGGGCTGAGTCCATAGCTACATTACCGCCCCCAATTACGGCGACTTTTCTCCCTATTCTGACCGGGGTATCATACTCCGGATAGAGATTGCCTTTCATCTGTATGGTTCGGGTCATGAATTCATTAGCTGAATAGATACCACACAGGCTTTCACCAGGAACATTCAAAAACATGGGCAGTCCGGCACCTGTGCACAGAAAGACCGCGTTGTAACCGTTGTTCAGCAGTTCGTCTACGGTATCAATCTTACCGATTACGGAGTCCAGTTTGAGTTCTACTCCCAGGGAAGTAACATAGTCAATCTCAGTCTGGACGATATTCTTAGGAAGTCTGAACTCTGGAATTCCGTACATCAAAACCCCACCGGCGACGTGCAGCGCTTCAAAGAGGGTGACGCTGTGTCCCATTTTAGCCAGGTCAGCGGCAGCCGTTAGCCCGGCCGGGCCGGAGCCGACTACCGCCACCCGTTTGCCGCTTGGACCGGGTGGCTGAATGGCTGCGGGATTGCTTGGTTGCTTGTTGGTGCGCTCCCAGTCTGCCAAGTAACGCTCGAGACGACCGATAGCTAAAGGCGCTTTCTTTGCCGCCAGCGTGCAAACTTTTTCACACTGGGTCTCCTGAGGGCAAACTCGACCGCAGATACCGGGTAGACTAGTGGTGCTTTTGATTACCCTTACCGCTTCAGGCAAATCATTCTGAACCATAGCCTTGATAAAGTCTGGTATATTAATGCCTACAGGGCAACCACCGATACAGGGACGCTTGGGACATTGGATACATCGGCTAGCCTCTTCCATTGCCTGTTCCGGCGTGTAACCGAGGGCTACCTCATCGAAATTCTTGCTTCGTGCTTTAGTGTCCTGCCTGGGCATTTCAACCCGGTTTAGATTTACTTTAGGCATCTGTTTCTCCCATCCGCCCCTACCATTGGGCGCAGTTACGGCATTGATACTGCAGTACAGGTTGAGGCTCACCACTATAGGTGCATCGTCGCACCATGAGTGTTGTCCAATCAATCTCATTGGCATCAAACTCAGGCCCATCCACGCAGGCAAATTTGGTCTCGCCGTTAACTGATACCCGGCAGCAACCGCACATCCCGGTGCCGTCAATCATTATCGGGTTCAGGCTGGCAACTGTCTTGACTCCGAATTGTCTGGTGGTTGCCGAAACGAGCTTCATCACGCAGGCCGGACCAACGGTGATAACCCGGTTAATCTTCTCATTCTGGAGAATTTGCTTTAGCGGTTCAAAAATAAAACTATCACAGTCAGATGAGATATCACCGGTTACTATTATTGAGCGGTCGCTGAAGCTGCCCAGGCGCTCGTCACCAAACAGAGTCTCTCTGGTTGGTGCTCTGATGATCGAGATGATAGTATTACCTGCTTCCTTCAAAGCCCGAGCGGCGGGGATGATAGTGGCGACCGAGTATCCACCGACAACCAGGATCACGGTACCAAACTTATCAATCTGGGCTGGTAAGCCGAGAGGACCCACGAAGTTAGCAATATATTGACCTTCTTGCAGCGCCGCCAGCTTGCTGGTTGTCCTGCCTACCTGGTTAAAAATGATAGTGACGCTGCCTTCCTCCCGGTCCCAGTCAGCGATGGTCAGCGGGATACGCTCTCCTTTTTCATCAACTCTGATGATAACAAACTGTCCCGCTTGAGCTTTCCTGGCTACGTCCGGCGCCGCAATCTTGAACATATGGATTTTAGGCGCCAAGTCTTCCCTTAATAAGATTTTATACACCGTCTTTACCTCCAGCAAGGAAACCGACAGTGGGATAATAACTTTATCATGGACTCCAGTCTAAGTTTATAACTTTCTAGGAGAGTAGCGCAAGCCAGCGCAATCCCTCATAATAAAGAAGTTACCGGAAAGACATTGAGATTGGTTTTGCCGG
>JAUYMF010000187.1 GCA_030698765.1 Dehalococcoidales bacterium | reverse complement strand
CCATGAGCTTCTTCGCCGTGCTTGGCTATCTTTTGCATTAGCTCTTCTTTGGTAGCCGCCGAGGCTTCAAAGCTGCAGGCCATCCCTACGTCTGCGCATTTGAATGTGGGCATAACTGATTACCTCCGTTCAACTTACCGTTTGGGTATGCCTCTTCTATTTCAGCTTTAATATCACAAAGTCCTCACCTCCTTTTGAACGGGCCGTATAAGTTTCAAGATAACGTTTTTTTACGGTACCGCCTATAAGTAACAGCACCTAGTTTTTTGTAGGGGATACACGTAATCCGGGTTTACGCCTTTGTTTTAACCACAGATCTTTCAACAGTTGACGCCGGTTAAGTCCAGGCTCATAAATCCCGGTGAAGCAGATGTCGGTTACTGTACCCCGGTCTGCAGGTACCGGTCATTTTCACTCGACATTGATAAACGTTGTCGCTGTGTAGAGGTTCTTGCCGGTAATCCAGTGAAAGAAGTCGATTGTGCAGGGAAACCTGCCGGGTGTGGTCGGGCGTATGAGCGCATCACCGCGCATGGCGGCGGTAAGGCGGATGGGCTGTCCGGCTTCGTAATTGACCGGACGTGAATACCTGGTGCGGGGTAACACGCCGAACGGATAACCGTCTTCAGCAACGAGCGTCCACGGCAGGCCGAGCCGGATTTCATTGACGGTATATGTTGCGTCGATGAACCTGAGAAGCACAGTCTGTCCCACTTTGCAGTTGATTGCTGCTTTCTCAAATGGAGTATCGTCGTCTATTCGCTTCATCTCTCCGGATAGCGAGAAGACATCCGGCCTGAAGTCGCTCAGGAACCCGTCCTGTGAGAAATTCCTGGCGGCCATGGGGTCATCCTTGTCGCACTTCTGCATGAAGGCATTATGGCCAAGCTCGTGCCACCGGGTATCGATGTCATCCGGCACCCAGAGCGCTTCGACATCGTACTTGACCTTATGCGTGGGCGGGTTGAAGGCATAGATGAAGCCGGGACCGCCGTCAGGATAAGGCGGGTCCGGGACGCCTTCCGCCTCCGGGGTGTCCGGCTTTTCACAGTCAACGATGAAAGCGCCGTACAGTCCCATTTCAAAGTGCAGCGCGGTATTCTTGTGGCAGTGATATAAGAAAGTACCCGCCTGGTTGGTGGCAAACTGGTAAGTGAAGTTGCCGGAGATTTCAAAGGAGTGCTTGCCCACCCCGTCATTCATAGCTGTCGGCTCGATGCCATGCCAGTGAATGGTGTGAGTATTGAAGCTGGAGCCGACCCTGGCGTGGACAATATCGTGTTCAACCGTCCTTATCGTCTTGGAAGGGAATGACCGCCTTGCCTCCGTGTCATCGTCAGGGTCTTCAATCACCCACATCCGTATCTTTGTACCGTCGGGCAGATCTATGAATGTATCCACATGGCTGTCCAGGTTGCGGGCAATATGGCGCGTGGGTGTCAAAGCATCGATAGGGTCACCTCCAAAAGTAGGCGGGCAGACATGCTTGTGAAAAATCGGTATTTCGTTTTCATGTACCGCTCTCAGCGGGATGATTCGTTTTTCCATTTTGTTACCCCTTTATTAGCTCCCCGGACTAATGCTGTTCCGGCGGCCCGCCCATTTCCTGCGGGTTAGAATGCGGGAAGTCCACGCCATCGACGTCTCCGGTGATTTCCCACATGGTGACCAGCCCCTGTGGATAGTTACCGCCAGCCGCGCTCTGGGATAGTTCATTGTGGCCGTGCATCGGGTACATCAGGGGGGACTGAGGAACACCGCCCAGGGTCAGTGAAAGCTCGGCGGGTATCAGGTCCCGTAAAGGGACGCTTTCGTCACCGGGGATATCCGGCGGCCTGATGAAGGGGAGCAGCCAGTCCATGCACTGTCCCACCTCGTCGGTATAGGTATCTACCAGCGGAACGTTATCGAAAATCCTCAGTTCGCCGTTTTGCATTCTCCTTGAAAGCACGTAGACATGATTGGCGTGGATGTGGGGCGAGTCTGCCGTCATGCCCGCATCGATGATACGAAGCAGGTGCGGCTGGCCTATTCTGCCGGAAGGTACGATACTGTGGTCGTGGGAAGCGTAAGCCCCGGAGACCCCGTTGATGGTGAAATAGCGGGGCAGGTAGGTGTCAATGAACTCTTCATGGTCCAGGCGCTCGCCTCTCTCCACGCGCCCGTTGAGCACAGGGTCAACGGTGCTGAAGAGCCAGATGCGCGTGCGTTCCGGTTTCCAGGGCTCTCCGGGGAAATGCTCCGATGTGCCCAGGTCATTGAAAAGCTCCTGGACAGCCGGGGTGGGACGGCTATATGGAGTATTCCCATTCTTCGGCAACACTACCATTGGCCCGTTCAGTCCGAGCACCCGGTTCACCGGCGGATTGAGGTGGTCATAGTACAGGTAACTGCCACCTTCCGGCACCGTAAAACTGAAATGCGCGGTCTCCCCGGGTTCAATGACAATGCCTTCACCCACTATGCCGGGCACGCCGGGGATACGGAATCCATGGACATCAGGGAGATTGTTGGTGATAGAGAACTCAAGTACCTCTCCTTCAATGGCATCGATGAGGGGGCCGGGTACCTGCGGCATTGGTCTGAGCCACTCAAGGTCTTCAAATGCCCAGTGATAGACAGGCGTTCGGTCGACCATCTTGACCAGGGCCTCGGTCATGGCCAGGTGGTAACGCCCCCCCAAACGGGGCGTTTTCATAAAAGGAGCGTAACGGTCCACCGCGAACCCGCTACCGAAAGCAGCCGCGCCCACCAGCGCATACCTGATAAAATCACGTCTCGTTACCTGTTTCATGCGGTCTTCCCCCCGTTAATTACCTGCTACTCTTTACTCTTATTATAAGCCTCAGCCCGCTACTAACCTATCCGTAGTATTACTTAGGTTAGAGATGTACCCGGACTTATCCGGTGCTGATGGCAGGTTAAAGTCAGGGCACAATCCGGTATATTTTCCCGGTCTTGCCCTCGGGTCCCCTCGGGTCAGCCACCAGGACGTAAAGCTCGCCACTGGCATCCTGCCCGAAGGAACGGAGAAAGGCATTGAGCCGTCCGTCAGGGCTTGTATCTATCTTCAGCTCTTTCATCGACCACATGCCGCCGCTGGCGGGCTTTCCGGCGATAAATAGCCTGCCGTCAGGCGACTGGCCGCTGGCGCTGAAGTCGCCAAAAATGTAAGCGCCATTCATCCCGGGCAGCGCCGCCCCCCGGTAGACGAAACCGCCGATGACCGCCGTACCTTCACCGCCGGCCCTGGAATTGGCGTATTCGATAATGGGGTCGATGAGGGGCTGCCCTCTGGCATCAACCTCAGCGCATGTCTGCCGGGGCTGCCCGGCATTTTCAGGGTCAAAGCAAAGTGTACCCTCCTTGATATTCCAGCCGTAGTTTCCGCCCTTACTGATTATATCTATCTCTTCCCTGAGTTGCTGCCCTACGTCCCCGACGAATAGCTCATGCTGCCCCCCAAGGTCAAAAGCCATACGAAAGGGATTGCGCAGTCCGAAGGCAAAAATCTCATCCCGCCCCTCTTTTCCCACGAAGGGATTATCCGGCGGGATCGCGTAGGGGTCTCCGCCGTCGATATCAATGCGGAGGATGCTACCCAGAAGGGTGGATACGTCCTGCCCGTTACCGATAGAGGGATGGCCGAGGCCGGTATCGTTCGCTCTGCCGCCATCCCCGAGCGAAATATAGAGAAAACCATCCGGACCAAAGGCAAGCTGCCCGGCGTTGTGGTTTGCCTGCGGCTCATCAACCTGCAGGATTATTTTTTCCGAGGCCGGGTCAGCCCGGTCGGCATTACCGGGCATTACCCTGAACTCTGAGATGTGGCTGGTATGGTCCCAGCCTTCCGGCCCGGTCGACTGTAAGGGGGCGCTGTAATAAACAAACAGCCGGTTGTTTTCCCGGAACAGGGGATGGAAGGCCAGTCCCAGTAGCCCGCGCTCATCAAATGTGGGGTTGAGACTTACCATCCGGGAGCGGAGGTCAAGGAAAGGCTCCGTCAGTAGGCTGCCGTCCGGCGTCAGCACCCATATGGTACCCTCCTGGTCTGCCACGAACAGGCGTCCGGTATCATCCGGCGAAGGTATCAGTCCTACCGGTGAAGTAAAACCTTCCGCCACCAGCTCTAACCTTACCGAGTCAGGCAGCGCGGTGCCGGAGGACGGCGTGTCCGTCTCTATTTCCAGGGCGAGACTGGTTCCGTCCGCTAAAATTCTATATTCGACTCGTGCCTCCACTCCCACCACCAGCCCCGAGTCGAGTGTGGTATTCTGGTCTAATTTAAAGCTTTGCCCGCCGATTACCCAGGTATCCGTCCCCATCGACTCGATAACTCCGGAAAACCGGAAGTCCTCGGCTGGCGTTGGTGGCGGAGTAGAAGTGGGGGTGGATGAAAGCGGTGGTATCGGGATGTCAGATACCGTGAACGGCAGGCTGGGGGTCTGCCCGGCGCCTCGGGCGTTGAATTGGGAGTTCACCACTAGCATCCGGTCACCCACCTTGGCTATCGTCGTCGGGAAGGCAAAGGAGTCATCACGGAAGCTGTCGCGGATAACGCCGCTGGAGAAGTCCGCCGCCATCTGGATGCGGACTATCATGTCACCGGTCTGGGTGCGCGCCAGCACGTAGAGAGCCTGGCCGTCCAGCACCATGCCGTCACCGCCCTGCGGCGTGCCGCCGAGGTCTACTTCGAGCACCTCTTTGCTGGCTACCGTGATGCGGAAGAGCTTCTGGTCGCCGGAATGGACAACCACGATATAGGCGCCGTCCTGGCTCACCACGATGCCGTTAAGCGCCGTTGCGCCGGGGGTGAATTGTACCGGCGTGCCGGTGAAGTCGAGCCAGCGTTCCAACTCGCCCGGTTGAGCGCCGGAACCGTCGATTTTGAATAGAACCGGCCTCCGGGAGTCGGTGATGTAGGCATCACCGTTCGGCGCCAGCGCCACGTCATTCAGGAAGGTCTGCTCGGCTTGAGGCGTGGTGTACTTGCGGACAAGGGCGCCGCTATCAACGTTGTAGACGAAAATAAGGCCGGTGGCGCCACCGGCTACCCAGAGGCGCCGTGTCTGGCTGTCCACCTTCATACCGATGGCGGCGGTGCGCCCATCTGCCCCACCGGCGGAGAACACGGACACCTGACCGCTGGCCAGGTCGCCGCGGAATATTGTCCCATCACTGGTACTGCCGGTGAAGAAGCTGTCGCTGGCGGGGTCATAGGCTACCCCTTCAGGGAACACCTGTTCGCCGGGAAGTGCGTAAGTTCTCACCGGGGCAGGCGATACCGGAGGCGTTGCGGGAGTCTGTGGCGGAGCGGGAGTTGAGGTCGGAGCTGGCTGCCTGCACGCAGCCAGCATTAGTAACAGGACAAACATTGCGGTGAAGCAAACTATCCTTTTCATTATCATCCTCCTTTAACGGGAGATTAACCCCGAAATTAATACCACAAGCTCACAAGTCAATGATACTTTTAAGGGAATGTCCTTGACATACGTAAAGGTACGTATTTCGGTCGCCGGATATACGCAATTTGTAGCTTTCGGGGAACTACCCTTATGCCGGACTGAGTCTCCCCGAGGCGGAGGCGTACCATGGGTCAGGGAGTTGTTTCCTGTGCGGTGCTTATGAGCATAAATATAGGTCTGTTTGTGTTTTAGCGCGTTCATGTGAGATATTATGGGTTGAATCAGGAGCGCGTAACACGTAGAGTTGCCAGTGGCAGAAGAAGATCAAAGAGAACCTTACCAGCAGCGTTACCGCTGGGTTATGCTTGCCCTTTTATGGCTTCAGTATGCTACTTTCGGGCTGGTATCCCGCTCCATATCGCCTCTGGTCAGCCTGATTCTCAGCGACCTCAGCATATCATACAGCCAGATGGGGCTTATCCTGGGCTCCTGGCAGCTGACCTACATAGTAGCTTCTTTGTTTGCCGGTACGATAATTGATAAGTGGGGTGTGCGCCAGTCTCTTTTCTTCGGCACCGTGGTTATGAGCTTATCGGCGGTCTTACGTTATTTCTCCGGTAGCTTCGGCAGCTTTTTACTGGTGGTGGCGTTATTCGGCATCGGCGGTCCGCTGATATCTATCGGGTGTCCCAAGACTATCGCCGTGTGGTTCAGGGGGAAGAGCCGGGGTACCGCGGTGGGGATTTATACCACCGGGCCCTGGATAGGAGGGTTAATCGCTTTCACTTTAACCAACAGCGTGGTTATGCCGCTGACCGGCTATAGCTGGAGACTCACTTTTGTCAGCTACGGTCTGCTGGGTTTCATCTTCGCCCTGCTCTGGCTGCTGCTGGCCAGAGATACCAGAGCGGCGGATACAGAAAACCCTAATATGGTTCAGCTTTTTGCCAGGCTAATCAAGACGCGGAACGTGCAGGTCATCCTGGCAGCCGGACTCCTGTCCTTCGCTATTATACACGGCTTCACTAACTGGCTTCCCGACATTCTGGAAAGCGGCGGGCTTTCTCCCGCAGAGGCCGGGTTTACGGCTTCGCTGCCTCTTTTTGCCAGCATACCGGCGGTTCTGGTTATCCCCCGGGTGGTACCGGCTTATCTCCGGAAGTCTGTCCTCGCCCTGCTGGCTTTAACGGCGGCGCTGGCTCTCATGGTATCAGTGATGACATCGGGTTTGTTGATGTATGCCGGACTGGTGTTATTCGGCATTGCCGGTTCTACCTTGCTTCCCCTGTTAATGCTGGTGCTGATGGAAACTCCTGAGGTCGGCTCGCGGTATATGGGCTCGGCGGGAGGGATGTTCTTCTGTGTTGCTGAGGTCGGTGGTTTTAGCGGGCCGTTATTAATGGGGGCTCTGGTTGATATTATGGGGACTTACCGGGGTGGGGTTGTTTTTCTGGCAAGTCTGGGACTGGTGATTTTTGCCATCTCCTTCTTACTCAATACCCGTACCGTAGCGGCCGCTGATGAGCCCTAATCCTGTTTCTCTTTCTCCTGGCGTTCCGTGATATCGCGCAGCATGATCAACCGGCCGATAATGCGACCTCGCCGGTCACGTAGCGGGGAAGCGTGTAATTCGTAGTGATGACGGGTTCCCTCTTTTTCAATGGCGACCTCGGCATAGGCTTCGATTGTTTTCGCACTGACGTAGGAGCGCTCAACTATTTCCGGGTAACTGGCTAATACGCTGGCGAATGGTTGCCCGATTACCGCCGACAGCGGATATCCGATGATACGCTGGCCTGCCGGGTTAATATCGATAAGGCGGTTCTGCACATCCAGTACGATGACACCTTCACTCATGTTTTCTATTACGGAATCCCGGGCTATGGGAATGATGTCAAAGAGGCGGAAGCGGAATAGTCCCCAGCCGATGAGCAGCCCGGACATAGCGAAGGCGGAAGGTGTCAGGTCGATGCGGTATGCCGGTAACAGGCGGAAGATATAGAGCACATTCCACACCAGTGGCGTGGCAACAGCGGCGAGTAGAGCAATTGACTGGGAACGGTACAGGCGCGGAGAGCGGAATAGCCTCTGGATGAGGGCCAGCGTACCGGCTAGAATCAGAAAATAGGAGTAAACGGTATGAACCCAGAACCAGGGGCCGTAAGTCTTGACTATTACCACGAATGGGCCGCTGGTCTCAAGGTGTCTACCGCTCCACATCAGGTCATGGAAATTGCTGCTCCAGGCAAGGATTAAGGTGATTGAAGGTATAATTAAGAGCAGGAACAGGTTACTGCCCGTCAGCCAGCTACCACGCCCGGTGTATTGCAGGGAGAAGGCAAACCAGGCTACCGGCAGGATGACGATGCCGATATACTGAATACAGGTGGCCATGACTTGCTGTGATAGCTCGGCGCTGCTTAGTTGCAGTACGTAGCCCAAAGACCAGACCGCTATCGCCAGCATCGCGAAGGTGATGGCTGCCCCGCCCGGGGCGTGCCGGCGCTGCCAGAAGTACCACGCTTCGGCGATAGCGACCACGGCTGAGATTATCAGGGATGATAAATAGAGCGTATAAACCATTCTGCTTCCGCTAATCTGTTACGTCATATTGAGTCAGACTTCGCCCAATGGTAAGGCCGGCTGTCTTCAAGGCGTATCTTGAATAAATCCAGTGATTATACTATACAGAATTTTAGGTGCAATTATCCCGACCGAAAGGATACGTTTGAAGGATAAAAAGTATCGAAGCTGGTGTCCGTCATCGTCAGAAATGACTTTTAGGGGAAGATTACGTATAAAGAAGGACTGGCGGTTCAACCGCCAGTCCTTCTCCGTTACGTTATGTTTTCAGTAGTGCCGGGCTATCAGACCCTCCCCATTCAGGTGAGGGATTTAATGCGCCACATCTCCCGCCCCATATCATCCGGCACAGGCTCGCCTGACTTCAGCCAGTCGGGTGGTGGAATACGGATTATTTCCGGCTCCGCCTTGGCGGCTAACTTAAGTCCACCGACATACAAAGCGTGTGACGGCTCGGGAGCTATGATTGGCCATCCCAGAGAACGTGCTTTTCTGACTGCGGGCATGGTGACCATGTCAGTCCGGTCATAAAGTATCTCGTCATCGGAGACCTTGAGAAACTTGAATTTGGCGTAGCCAACCCTGCCGAAATAGTCG
>JAUYMF010000186.1 GCA_030698765.1 Dehalococcoidales bacterium | reverse complement strand
ACCCCGTTATATCTTTCGTCTTCGGTAATCAGTCCGCGGTCGTACTGGTTTTCAATGGTGGCTGTGGCATTCTCTGCTTCTTCCAGGAGCTTTGGTTTGCTCAGTGGTACCTCGATATCGCTCATGGCGATGGTGGTACCTGATTTGGTGGCGTAGCGGAAACCCAGTTGCTTTATATTGTCGAGTACCGTTGCCATCCTCTCATGGGTTAACAGCTTGGAACAATCGGTTACTATTTGTTTTAAGCTCGATTTATCGATTACTTTATTGTAAAAGCCCAGCTCCGGCGGTAATGCTTCATTGAACAGGATACGCCCGACACTGGTCTTAATTCTCTGGCCGTTCTGGTTCTGGTCCCTGACCTCAATCTCAGCCCTGAAATCAATTGCCCCGAGTTCATAGGCAAGCTTGGCGTCTTCAAAGCTACTGGATATCTTCCCCTCACCTTTGGTTCCCGGTTTGATGGCGGTCAGGTAATAGCAGCCGAGTACCATGTCCAGCGTCGGGGTGACGATCGGTTCACCGCTACTGGGTACCAGAATATTGTGAATGCTGAGCATTGTCTCCCTGGCTTCTCTGACCGCGGCTTTGGAAAGGGGGACATGGACTGCCATCTGGTCTCCGTCAAAATCAGCATTAAAAGCGGTACAGACCAGGGGGTGAAGCTGGATGGCGCTGCCATCAATGAGTACCGGTTCAAAGGCTTGAACACTGAGCCGGTGCAGGGTAGGTGCCCGGTTCAGTAATACCGGGCGCTCTTTAACAACTTCCTCAAGTATGTCATATACTTCCGGTTTGGCTCTCTCCACCAGCCGCCGGGCGCTCTTGATGTTATGGGCCAGTCCCTGCGCCATCAGCCGGTGCATGACAAACGGCTTAAACAGTTCCAGCGCCATCCGTCTGGGCAGGCCGCACTGGTGAAGCTTGAGTTCAGGGCCAACAATGATGACCGATCGTCCACTGTAGTCAACCCGCTTGCCCAGCAGGTTCTGGCGGAAACGTCCCTGTTTACCGCGGAGCATGTCCGAGAGCGATTTCAATTTATGATTGCCGCTGGTGGAGAAAGATTGCCCTCCTCTTCTGCCGTTATCAATCAGTGAATCAACCGCTTCCTGGAGCATACGCTTTTCATTGCGGATGATAATTTCCGGCGCCTCTATTTCCATTAAGTGGCGCAACCGGTTGTTGCGGTTGATGACACGCCGGTAGAGGTCGTTGATGCCGCTGATGGCGAACTTGCCACCATCTAACTGAACCATGGGGCGGAGGTCGGGAGGTAATACCGGCAGTACTGTTAGAATCATCCACTCCGGTTTACTGTTGCTGCGGCGGAAAGCTTCCACCACCTGCAATTGCTTGCTTGCTTTCTTGCGGCGTTGCCCGGAATTAGAGCGCGTTTCCTGCTGTAACTGCACACGTAATTCGTTAAGGTTAATTTCTTTGCTGAGCCGGTAAATAGCTTCAGCTCCCATCCCGGCTTCAAAGACCCGCTCATATTTCTGTTTCAGGTCTTCGTACTGGTTCTCGGTAAGCAACTCTCGTAAGCGGAGGTCCTGAAGCTGGTTCAGCTCGGCGGAAAGCTGTTCTTCAAGCTGCGCTTTTTCCTCATCCCCGGTCCGCCGGAACTGGTTTATTTTTTCTACCGAGGCTGACTCCATCCCGGCGATTCTGGTTTCCAGTGCGCTCAAGCGCTCGGCAATTTTTTGCGAGTAACTTTCCTCGAGTTCCTTTATTGTCTCCTGGCGTGCCTCTTCATTGATTGAAGTGATGATATAGTGGGAAAAGTAAAGGACCCGCTCCAGATTTCGGGGAGACAGGTCAAGGAGCAGTCCCAGCCGGCTGGGAACTCCCTTGGCAAACCAGATGTGACTTACCGGGCAGGCCAGTTCGATGTGTCCCATGCGTTCCCGGCGCACCTTGGACTGGGCTACTTCGACTCCGCATTTATCGCAGATAACTCCCTTGTAGCGTATCCTTTTGTACTTACCGCAAAAACACTCAAAGTCTTTGGTCGGTCCGAAGATTCTCTCACAGAAGAGTCCGTCCCGTTCTGGTTTAAGGGTACGGTAGTTGATGGTCTCCGGTTTGATTACTTCACCGTAGGACCAGCTCCTGATCTGCTCCGGCGAGGATAAGGAAATACGAACGGCATCAAAATCATTGACTTCAAACATTATTTTTCTTCCCCTTCAGCTAATTCCGGCTCGGTCTCCGCTTCTGCCTCCAGCCTGGTTGTCTCCTCAGTTTCAGTCGGAGGGGTTGCTGCTTCCTCTCCGGTTACGTCCGCCCCGGTCTCGGTCTCCGCTTCTGCCTCCAGCCTGGTTGTCTCTTCAGCTTCGGCCGGTGGGGTCGCTGCTTCCTCTTCGGTCAGGTCTATCGCAGTTTCGGCCTCAATCACTGCTTCCAGGCGAGGTATCTGGGTGGTTTCCACGGTGAAAGGCAGCTTTTCCTCTTCGTTGATTACCTCAACGGCCAACCCTAAACTTTGCAGTTCCTTGACCAGGACTTTGAAAGACTCGGGGACGCCGGGCTGGAGGATGTCTTCGTTCTTGACTATCGCCTCATAAGCTTTGGCACGTCCGTTCACATCATCTGATTTGATGGTCAGGATTTCTTGCAGGTTGTGGGCGGTACCGTAAGCTTCCAGCGCCCATACCTCCATTTCACCGAAGCGTTGCCCTCCGAACTGAGCTTTACCGCCCAGGGGCTGCTGGCTGATTAAAGAGTAAGGGCCGGTTGAGCGGGCATGAACCTTATCTTCAACCAGATGATTTAGCTTCATCATATATATGTTGCCAATAGTTATCGGCTGATCAAACGGCAGCCCGGTGCGTCCATCGCGGAGGATGGCCTTGCCGATGATCGGTGTCGGGAGGTTCCTTTCCATGCTGACTTTGGTTACCACCTGCTTCAGTTGCTCCTGGTTGAGTTTCTGACTGGATATGCCCAGCTCCTGGAGCCATAAGCGCAGGCCAACGTCTCTGGCTATTCCCTGGTATTCGTCATTGAACACCTTGTCTCCATCATAGCCGTGGCTGCTGACCCAGGATATGGCTTTTTCCGTCTGCAGGCCGTCACTCTGATTATCCGGGTTAAGGCTGATTGCCTCCGCCTTTTGCGCTATCCAGATTCTGGCCAGAGCATCCTCAATGGTAACGTCAGTAGCGCCATCAAAAACGGGGGTGAGCGCTTTGAAACCCAGCATCTGGGCCGCCCAGCCGAGATGGGTTTCCAGTACCTGCCCGATGTTCATGCGTGACGGGACGCCCAGTGGGTTAAGGATAACATCTATCGGCGTGCCATCAGGGAGGAAAGGCATGTCTTCAGCTGGAGCCAGGATGGAAACAACACCCTTGTTGCCGTGCCGGCCGGCAAGCTTATCTCCGGCCGATACCCTCCGTTTCTGAGCCACCCAGACCTGGACCAGCTGGTGGACCCCTGCGGGCAGGTCATCACCGGAGAAGACCCTGACATCAATGACCTTGCCCCACTCACCGTGCGGTACCCGGAGCGAGGTATCTTTGACTTCACGGGCTTTCTCACCGAAGATGGCTCGTAACAGCTTCTCTTCCGCCGACAGTTCAGCTTCACCTTTCGGGGTAATTTTGCCGACCAGAATGTCATCCGGGCCGACCTCAGCGCCAAGACGGATAATACCATCTCTGTCAAGTTCCCTCAGGCTTTCCTCCCCGACATTGGGTATATCCCGGGTGATCTCTTCCGGGCCCAGCTTGGTATCCCTGGCTTCTACTTCATGCTTCTCAATATGGATTGAGGTGAAGGTATCCTGCTCAACGAGGCGGTTGCTGATGATAATGGCGTCCTCAAAGTTGTAACCTTCCCAGCTCATGAAGGCACAGAGAACGTTCTGTCCCAGGGCGAGTTCGCCCTGTTCCATAGAAGAGCTGTCGACCAGCACCTGCCCCGCCTCGACGTGGTCGCCCTTGTTCACTATCGGACGCTGGTTAATGCAGGTTCCCTGGTTGGTGCGTACAAATTTCAATAACGGGTAAACCTCTTCACCACCAGCATCACTGGCAATGATAATCTGTGAGCTGGTAGCCGAGCTCACGACTCCTTTGTTGCGGGCAAATATTACCTGGCCGCTGTGCCGGGCGGCTTCGGCTTCCATGCCGGTGGCGACCAGTGGCGCCCTGGGAGACAGTAAGGGTACGGCCTGCCGCTGCATATTGGAGCCCATCAGGGCACGGTTGGCATCATCATGTTCCAGGAAAGGTATTAATGATGTGGCAACACTGAATATCTGCTTGGGGGACACGTCCATAAAGTCTATTTTATCGGCTGCCTCCCGAAGGTAGTGGCCGCGGAGCCTGGCTTCAACTTTCTCATCGACGAACTGGCTGTTCTGGTCAAGCCGGGCATTGGCCTGAGCAATGGTATACCTGTCCTCTTCATCCGCTGATAGATAGATTACTTTGCCAGAGACAAAAGGCGCCACCTTTATGGTTCTTTTTTTAGCCAGCCTGGATAGCCGGTTGATGTGCTCCCGGGTAACGGTAGCGCCGCTTTCCAGAATAGTATCGCCTTTGTCATCAGGTACCGCCTCACGGGCTGTTTTGCCTTCCAGTTCCTCATCTGTACTCTCTAGTTCGGAGATAACCTTTCGGTACGGCGTCTCAATGAAACCATACGGGTTGACCTGGCTATACGTGGCCATAGAGCCGATGAGACCAATATTTGGTCCTTCCGGCGTCTCAATAGGGCAGATTCGGCCATAGTGAGAATAATGGACGTCACGGACCTCAAAGCCAGCCCGCTCACGGGATAGCCCTCTTGGTCCCATGGCTGATAGCCGGCGTTTGTGGGTCAGTTCAGCCAGAGGATTGGTCTGGTCCATAAACTGTGATAACTGCGAACTGCCGAAGAACTCCCTGATGGCGGTCACCACCGGGCGGATGTTAATCAGGGCGCTGGGAGTAACCGATTCCGCCGGAATGGTGCTCATGCGTTCTCTGGCGACCCGTTCCAGACGCATCAGCCCGATGCGGCACTGGTTTTGCAGCAGCTCACCGACGGTACGCACTCTCCGGTTCCCCAGGTGGTCAATATCGTCGGCGATATCAGTGCCGTTATTAATCATAATCATATGCTTGATTATATCCACCATATCTTCATTGGTTAGAGTGCGCTGGTTTTCCGGGACATTGATGTCCAGCCGTTTGTTGAGCTTGTAGCGCCCGACATATCCCAGGTCATAGTGCACAGTGTTGAAGAACATGCTTTCAATCAATCTTTTGGCATTTTCGATATTGGGCGGGTCGCCGGGACGTAGCTTTCGATAGATACTTATCAGGGCATCCGCTTCATTCCTGATTAAAGGGTCGCGCTCTATGGTGGTCCTTATGAACTGGTGCTCCGGCGATGAATCTTCCCTGGAAAAAAGGCTGAGCAGTTGTTCGTCATCGCTGTAGCCGATAGCGCGCAGTAATGTGGTTGCCGGGATCTTCCGCTTGCCGTTTATCTTTACGGAAATGACATCCGGATGGCTGGTCTCGAACTCCAGCCAGGCCCCGTGGATGGGGATCAGCTTGGCCCGGCATAATTTACGGCCGCTGGCCGGGTCTTCTTCGGTCATGAAGTAAACGCCGGGGGAGCGGAGTAACTGACTGACTACTATTCTTTCCGCTCCTCCGGTAATAAAGGTGCCTTTAGTGGTCATCAGGGGGATATCACCGAAAAATATTTCCTGCTGCATGATTTCCCCTTTTCCGGCGGCTCGGGGGTCTTTAATCACCAGAGAGGCATTGACATAGAGCGGGGCTGAGTAAGTCAGGTCACGCTGGCGGCATTCCTGTTCGGAGTGGCGGGGCTCACGGAACTCATATTCGGTCAGGTTAATCTCTAAACGGTTGCCGGTAAAGTCCTTAATCGGGGATACTTCCTCCAGCAGTTGTTTCAGTCCCTCTTCCTGGAACCAGCGGAATGAATCCAGCTGGATTTTGATCAGGTTGGGCACGTCCAGTATCCGGGGTAATCTGGCATAAGATTTACGTGAGACCTTGGTTATCATTTTCTCGGGGGGCGTTGATGACAATAGTACCATCTGCAGTTACACTCCTTACACAAGCCGATAGAATTTTTAGACTACTTTTAGATTAGAGCGGTTGATATCCCGAGCGGGACATGCGGAAAGAAAGGGTATTGCATGACGAAGAGTTACGAGTAAAAACGGTAAATTTGAGATAAAAAGCCGAAACTTTAAGAGGCATAGTCGCAACCTCTAATACTACCACCATTGTCAACGTTTGTCAAGTTTTTCTGCGCTTGGATAAATTTGGGCAGGATAATTATCCATAAATTAAAAAAGTAAGTTTCAGGGGTTGATTTTTCCGGAGTGCAGTCTGTCCCACTGCTCCCGTACTCTGGACTTTATCTCGTCAAGGTCTCCGGCATTCTGAATAACCACGTCAGCGTGTTTGATCCTCTCTTCTGTGGTTAGCTGGGAACGGATGCGGGCCCGGATTTGCGTCTCATCTAATCCACGCTGCTCCTTGACCCGTTCCAGCACCCTGTCTTCGGGGGCTACAGTGACCCAGACTTCGTCCACCACTGATGTCCAGTCGGCTTCAATCAGGATAGCCGCTTCAAGGACCACCACGTCTGCCCCCTGCCGTCGGTACTCTTCAATCCGCGCTTTGGCCATATCATTTATACGGGGGTGCATTATCCGGTTTAACCGCGAAAGAGCTTCCGGGTCATTGAAGACGATTCCTCCCAGCTTCTGACGGTCGATCTCTCCACCGGGGCTGAGAACCTCCGTGCCGAAGGTAGCCACTACTTCATGCCAGGCGGGGGTATCCGGTTTGAAGACTTCATGGCCCAGCTTGTCGGCATCTAAAATGATAGCCCCCATCTCAGCAAGGAAGCGGGCAACGGTACTCTTGCCGCTGCCGATACCGCCGGTAAGTCCAATAACCTTTGTCATTTAATCCGTCCCTTCATATTTCCCTGGCCAGAGTCAGTCCCCATACTGCTGTGGCGCCGGCGGCTTTCAGCGCCGCGGCGGCGGCATCGAGTGTGGCTCCGGATGTAGCCACATCGTCAATAAGGAGCACTTTTTTACCCTCTAATCTCCGGTCGCAGCAGGCGAAAGCGCCGGTGATATTGGTGTATCTATCCGCCACGGTGGTAGTCCTGGCCTGTGGAGCAGTGTGTCGTTGCCGGATAAGGCAATCATTAACTACCGGTAAACCGGTCAGTTTGCCCAGTTCCCGGGCCAGCAGACCGGACTGATTATAGCCTCGTTCTCTCAATCGCTTCTCGTGTAGTGGTACCGGTACCAGGACTTCGCCGGGTACGGAGTTAGCCAGAAGATATTCGCTGAGAAATTGCGCCAGAACGGTGGACAGAGCCCTCAGATTTTTGTACTTTAGCTGGTACACCATCTGGCGCGCCACTCCCTCAAAGCGCAGATAAGAGCGGATACCGTCTATTGCCGCCTGCCAGCTGACACAGCCCGGACACAAAATACCGCTGGGTTGGGGCCGGCCGCAGCGGGGGCAGAGTGGGGGCAGGAGACGGGGCAGCGAGATGGAGCAGGAAGCGCAGATGAAAGCGCCTCCCCGCCCGCAACCGATGCACTTCTGCGGAAACAGCAGGTTTAGTGCTATTCCTCCGAGTTTACTTGCCTGAGGAAGCACATTCAGCATAACTAATCGAGGGCTTTACGGTTCAAACGCCGGCTATTCAGCGGGAGCGGCTATTATGCAGTGTGCCGCTCATAATAGGTTCATCTATATAAACATCCCCGTTCCTGATTTTCAGGTTGAAGCCGCAATCGGGGTTAGTGCAGACCCAGGCTTTGTAGTGGATGTTGGCTCCCTGGCTGCCGAAATCGGATAATGGTACCAGGTCTCCGGTCTTGCACTTCTGACACTTGGGGAAACTCGCTTGTTCCATGAGGTCCACCTCCCAACCAGGTTTGAATTTTCTTCAGTATATACTAAGCACCGGTTGTTGACAAGGGTTTTTTTAACAGGCTCAAACCAATCCGACTATAGATAGCGCCCTGGCGGGTCAACTGGCTTCTCATCAGGCTGATAGTGTCCACTTTGATGATGGAATTCGCCCGGAAATCGGTGCCGGTGATAAGCTGTCCGAACCGTTGCCGTTCCGTCGGTGATGCCTGGTCACGGAGCCGCGCCAGCGTTAAGTGGGGTGTGAAGGGCCGTACTTCCGACGTAAAACCGAGCCTGGCCAGTTTGGTTTCAATCCGTTGCCGGAGCTGTACCAGCTTTTCTACTTCCCCGCTAATCCCCACCCAGCCCACGCGGGCTTTCTGTAAACCGGGAAAAACTCCCAGATTCTCGATCTTAAGCTGGAAGGAGGATAGCTCCCGGGCAGCTTCTTCCATTGCCGCGGTGATACCGCCGATGCTGTCCTGGGGAATATTGCCCAGAAACTTGAGCGTGATGTGAAGGCTCCGGGCGTCAACCCACTTAACACCGGACTGCTCATCTGATTTCAGCCGTGCTTCAAGCTGGTGGAGTTCATCTTTCAGCTCACCGGGCAGC
>JAUYMF010000185.1 GCA_030698765.1 Dehalococcoidales bacterium | reverse complement strand
CGTTGTCCCTCCAGAGAATAACGAGAGCTTTTTACCGCAGATTTGACAGAATTTAGCCATTATTCTCTCCTTTCAGTCTTAAGGACTGTATTGTCTGCATTAGTAAAGATACTTCACTTTCACTCAGTTTGTCTATATTGTCCAGTCTGCTTTTAATTTCAGATATGACAGCAGTTCTAAAATCTCCTTTTTCTGAATTCCGCTTCATTCTCGATTCAACCAGGGTAGCACTCACCTGTGAGATAAAAGCCGCCATTACACCTATTCCTACAACCATTAAACCCATCCCCATGATCCGCCCCGCGATGCTGTGAGGAACTATATCTCCATAACCAACTGTCGTAACTGTCGAGATACTCCACCAAACGGCATCTGAAAAGTTAGTAATTTGAGCGTTTTCTGTTCCACTATCAAGAATTAAGGCGGCAAAAGCGCCAATAAAGACTATGCTGACCGTAATGCCAGCCAGAGCAAGCAAGTTACTTCTCTGAACGAACCTGCTTGATTTAGAGAATACTCGCCTCATTCTCGCCAGTAGCAGAATCACCCTGACTACCCTAACCAAACGCAGGGAACGAAGTGCGACTGCTATTGCTGGTATAGTTCCTAAAGCATATAGAGCAATCGCTGGAATCATTGCTAATATCTCAAAGCCATTTGTTTTCATGAATCGGGATTTGCTTTCACTGGCTCTGACTCTTTGAATGAAATCAACGGCGAACACGATACATATTATGAGGTCTGCTATGTATATCCCAATTAATGTACCTTGTGAAACAGAGACCAACGATTCTATCGCTACCAGAACAATTGAAACGATTGCAAATATACCGATAATGATTTCAGTCACATTATTTCTTGACATCAAAAACCTCCTGCAAGGCAATATTGGTCTTTGGAAATAGTCTTACTTGCAGGCAAACCTGCGTTCTGCGAGGATTTTATTCCCTTGCGTGGACTTATGTCAATGAATTTGTTTGCAGTTGAGAAAGCTTCCTTGTCT
Source organism: Dehalococcoidales bacterium (assembly GCA_030698765.1). Taxonomy (NCBI): domain Bacteria; kingdom Bacillati; phylum Chloroflexota; class Dehalococcoidia; order Dehalococcoidales; species Dehalococcoidales bacterium. The sequence goes on along the minus strand of JAUYMF010000185.1, from coordinate 17,948 downwards.
TTGGTAACATAACTACCAATCTGTAAGCTCAAAACTGGTAAGTTTCAAAACTGAGTAGATAATCTGAAGCTAAACGGTGGTAATAATATTACCAAACTTGGTGGCCCACATTGGATTCGAACCGGAGCTATAATCCGGGATAGGAGAAAGCCTCTCTTTCGTGTCACTGATTTGAGGTCACCAGCAGCCTCCTCAGGTTGACAAACCTGAGCGCAGGCTATATATTTTCATTTAACAACCTGAGGAGGGAATATGGAAAGAACCAAGTTTATCCTGGATGAAAAGGATATGCCCACAAGCTGGTATAATATCCTGCCTGACCTGCCCGAGCCGCTACCCCCCGTTCTGCATCCGGCCACCGGAAACCCGGTTACCCCTGATGATTTAGCCCCCATCTTTCCCATGGGTTTAATCATGCAGGAATTCAGCCCTGAAAACTATATCGAAATTCCGGAAGAAGTACAGGAGGTCTACCGCACCTGGCGCCCCACCGTGCTGCACCGGGCACACCGCCTGGAGAAAGCCCTGGATACCCCCGCCAGGATTTTCTATAAATACGAAGGGAGCAGCCAGGCGGGCAGCCATAAGCCCAACACCGCCGTAGCTCAAGCCTATTACAATAAGCAGGAAGGCGTCAAGCGAATCGCCACGGAAACCGGCGCCGGACAGTGGGGCAGCGCCCTGGCTATGGGCTGCATGTTCTTCGGGATTGAGCTCAAGGTCTACATGGTCAAGATCAGCTATAACCAGAAGCCTTACCGCCGTATCCTGATGGAGACCTGGGGGGCCAAGGTTATGCCCAGCCCCAGCCGGGATACAAAAGCGGGAAGCAGCGTCCTGGAGCAGTACCCGGATACCACCGGCAGTCTGGGCATCGCTATCAGTGAAGCCGTAGAGGACGCGGCCACCCATGATGACACCAAATATTCGCTGGGCAGCGTCCTTAACCATGTGCTCCTTCACCAGACCATAATCGGGCTGGAAGCCAGGAAACAGATGGAGATGGCTGACACCTATCCTGATATTATCATCGGCTGCATCGGCGGCGGTTCCAACTTTGCCGGAACATTCCTGCCCTTCGTCAAGGATAAAATCACGGGCAAGAAACCGGACCTGCGCATCATCGCTGTCGAGCCTCAAGCCAGTCCCAGTTTAACCAAGGGCATCTATGCCTATGACTTTGGCGATACGGTGGGACTCACGCCACTGCTCAAGATGTACACCCTGGGGCATACCTTCGTTCCCTCCCCGATTCACGCCGGCGGGCTGCGCTACCACGGCATGGCGCCCATTATCTGCCACCTCTACAAGCTGGGCCTGATCGAAGCCCGGGCTGAGTACCAGATACCGGTCTTCGAGGCCGGGCTGAAGTTCGCCCGCACCGAGGGCATCATCCCCGCCCCGGAACCAAACCACGCCATCAAAGTAACCATTGATGAAGCCCTGCGCTGTAAAGAAAGCGGCGAAGCCAAGACCATCCTGATGGCCCTGAGCGGGCACGGACATTTCGACCTGGCAGCCTACGATGAGTACCTCGCCGGCAATCTGGCGGACTATGAATATCCCGAGGAAAAGGTAAAGGAAGCACAGGCTTCATTACCCAAGGTACCCGGGGCATAAAGACAGAAGAAAAATCGTAATCTGATAAGAGGTCGGGGGTATTCTCCCGGCCTCTTATTTATTTCTTAACATTTTGATGCTAAAATGAATTTATGGTGAGATTAATGAAGACAAAATACCTGTCCCTCTTACTGGCCCTAATTTTAAGCTTATCCGTGTTCACCGGCTGTGACCTGATAACCGGAACAACTACTCCACCACCGGCGTCACCACCAGCTCTTTCCATTCCCAATACTTCTCCCGTTACTGGAAATAACACCCCGGTTAGCCCTCCCCAGACAATACCCCTCGGAGGAAGCCCGGCACCGGTACTACCCAGCATTGCCGATGTGGTCGCCAGGGTCAAACCATCCGTAGTCGCCATCAATACCGAGGTGACATCCGTCGATTTTTTTGACAGACCGTTTACCCAGGAAGGAGCCGGCTCGGGATGGATTATCTCTGAAGACGGCTACATTGTGACCAACAATCACGTCGTCGAAGGGGCACGGAGCATCACGGTAACCCTGGATGACGGCCGGACGTTCCCGGTAGAAATGCAAACAGTGGCTACCGACCAGCTGGCCGACCTGGCGGTGCTTAAGATTAATGCCCAGGGACTGCCTGCCGCCAGCGTGGGGGATTCGGATAGATTAAGGATTGGCGACTGGGTAGTAGCCATCGGTAATTCACTGGGGAGGGGTATCCGGGCGACCCAGGGTATCATCAGCCGCCAGGATGTTTCGATAGAAGCCAGCGGAGCGCAGACACTCTACGGGCTTCTTGAGACCGATGCCGCCATCAACCCCGGTAACAGCGGCGGGCCGCTGGTCAACATGGCGGGAGAGGTAGTCGGCATCAACAGCGTCAAGATTGCCCGAGTGGGAGTAGAAGGAGTCGGCTACGCGATAAGCACCCAGACCGCAATTCCAATCATTGAAGACCTGATCAGGAACGGCTACGTGATTCGTCCCTGGCTCGGCGTGGGACTCTACACCGTAGACCCCTTTTCCGTGCAGAGATATGACCTGGCAGTCAATCGAGGGGTGCTGGTGTTAAATGTCGCTTCCGGCAGTCCGGCCGCCAGTGCGGGACTAAGAGTCGGCGATGTCATCACCGGGTTTGAAGGCCAGGATATGGACGATGTTAACGAACTGATCAGGGCAATACACTCGGCAGAGGTAGGGCAGGAGGTAACGATAACCTTCTGGCGAGGGCAGACGGCGCAGACTACCCAGGCTACCCTCGTGGAAAGCCCGCCGCCTTCTTAAAATCAGTCCAGCCTTTTCACACCAAGCGCTACTTCATTACCGTCAAGCTTGTAGTTCTCAGTAAAGACGCCCTGGGGTACCCCGTCAACAAGCTCGCGGGACAGCGTTTCCTGCTTGATATAGTCGGCAAAATCCTCCAGCACCCGCCGGATATAATCATTTCCTCGGTAATAAGTAGTTATATGGTCGGCGATATCAAATCCGGCGGAGCGGCGCATCGTCTGCAGGCGGTGGACAATCTCCCGCGCCACTCCCTCAGCCTTAAGCTCATCGGACAAGTCAGTCGAAATAGCGGATACATTGGCCGCTTCACTGACCACCGCGTATCCATTCCCGTCGAGAGCCATTACTTTTTCAACGGAATCCCACTTTAGCTCTTTGGCGTTAAGCTCTTCCAGCACCAGCGGCTTGATTCTCTCCAGAGCCTTCTTCTGCCATTCCGCGCTAGCGCCGACATAGTTGGTGGCTACGGGCTGGCGCACCTTGATGCCGGCTTTACTGCGGGCAGCCCTGCCCAGACTCGACACCTTCATGGCAAACTGCATATCGTCCATTAGCTGCCGGTCAACCAGGCCATTATCAGCCACGGGGAAGTCGGTCAGGTGCACGCTCAACGGGGCTTCCGGTGATACCGAACGCACCAGGTTCTGGTATAGCTCCTCAGCCAGAAACGGGGTAATCGGCGCCAGCAGCTCAGATAAAGTAACCAGGCACCGGTAAAGGGTGTTGTAGGCGGCCAGCTTATCGGCGTCATTCTCACTCTTCCAGAAGCGCCGGCGGCTCCGCCGCACGTACCAGTTCGAGAGAACATCAACAAAATTCTCAATCTTGCGCCCGGCGTCCGTGGGGTTATAGTTGTCCAGCGCCAAGTCAACATCACTGATAAGCTGGTTAAGCTCGGAGATTATCCAGCGGTCAAGCTCCGGGGGGTTCGATGCAGCCTCTTCAGCACCGGGGGTAAACCGGTCGATATTAGCGTAGGTGACAAAGAAGGAATAGACATTCCACAGGGTCAGCAGGAAACGGCGGGTCACTTCCTTCACCATATCTTCCGCAAAACGGTACACATTCCCCGCCTGGACGGCAGTAAAGAAGTACCAGCGCAGGGCATCAGCCCCGTACTTATCAATCACCGCCCAGGGTTCAACCACATTCCCCCTGGTCTTGCTCATCTTCTCTCCCCTGGCATCAAGGACAAGCCCCAGGCAGATGACATTCCGGTAACAGGGATGGCCAAAGAGCAGCGTGGAGATAGCGTGCAGGCTGTAGAACCAGCCGCGGGTCTGGTCAACCGCCTCACAGATGTAGTCGGCGGGGAAACGCCCGTCTGATAGCAGGGTTTCATTCTCAAACGGATAATGGTGCTGGGCTACCGGCATCGCCCCCGAATCAAACCAGCAGTCGATAACTTCCGGCACACGTTTCATTTTGCCGCCGCACTTCGGGCAGGTGAAGGTTACTTCATCAACGAAGGGACGGTGCAGGTCAAGGCCTTTTCCGAGAAGTATTGCTGTTGACTCTGCAATCTTCAGCGACTTATCACCACCAGGTTTACCCTTAAGCTCCTCTAGTCCACCAATGCACTCATAGCCGCCGCAGGACTCACACTGCCAGACAGGCAGCGGCGTGCCCCAGTAGCGCTCCCGGGAGAAAGCCCAGTCCACGTTATTGTTCAGCCAGTCGCCAAAGCGGCCGTATTTAATGTGCTCCGGATACCAGCTTATCTGCTCGTTACCGGCAATCAGGCTCTCTTTTACCGCCGTAGTCCGGATATACCAGGTCTCCTTGGCGTAGTAAAGGAGCGGCGTCCCGCAGCGCCAGCAGAAGGGGTAGGTATGGCGGATGGTCTCGCTGCGGTAGAGAAGCCCTCTTTCCGCCAGGTCCATGAGCACCAGGGGGTCAGCATCTTTAACAAACTTACCGGCGAAGGGATAGGTGCCGATAACCTTGCCCTGTAAGTCAACGGTATGGACAAAGTCCAGTCCTTTCTCCTTGCCCGCCTCATAGTCAACCTCACCATAGGCCGGCGCCATGTGGACAATCCCGGTGCCGTCCTCCATGGAGACGAAGTCAGTAACAATCACGGGATAGAGGATATCCTCCTCCCATAAACTGGCGGGACGCGGTACTTCATCTCCCGCATTACTCATCCTGGTAACAGGAATATCAAACTTTCGGGGATTGAACAGAGGCTCGTACCTCAAATCCACCAGGTCCCTGCCCGTAATCCTGTCCACTACCGGCGCATCTCTCAGTCCCGCCTGTTCCCGCCGGGCGGAAGCCAGGATGAGATATTCTCCTCCGGCCTCCACAATGACATACTCGGCATCCGACGCCACCGCCAGGGCAGTGTTACCCGGCAATGTCCAGGGAGTGGTCGTCCAGGCCAGCAGGTAAACATCCTTTTCCCCGGCCAGTTCAAGGAGCCGTCCGGCAAAGTCAGCCTCTCTGTCGCCATAATGCTGGCGCAGCCGGTCGAGAAAGCCGGGCTGGCTATACAATGATTTGACCACCTTGAACTTGATGTAAACCGAGGGGTCTTTAACATCATCCTGATAGCCCAGCGCCACCTCATGAGAGCTAAGTGAGGTACCGCAACGGGGGCAGTGGGGAGTCACCCGGTAGCCCTGGTAGACCAGCCCCTTGTCCCACATCTGCTTGATTGCCCACCAGACGCTCTCGATGTATTCATTCTTCATGGTGACGTAGGCGTTGTCCTGGTCAATCCAGAAGCCGATACGCTCCGTCAGAGCCTCCCAGTCTTTAAGATACCTGAATACGCTCTGGCGGCAGAGCTCGTTAAACTCGGCGACCCCATATTCCTCAATCTGCGCCTTGCCGGAGAAGCCCAGTGTCTTCTCCACCTCCAGTTCCACCGGAAGTCCGTGCGTGTCCCAGCCGCCGATACGCGGCGTGTAATAGCCCTTCATCGCCTTGTAACGGGGGATGATATCCTTGAAAATACGGGAGAGGACATGGTGTATCCCCGGGCTGCCATTAGCCGTCGGCGGGCCCTCATACAAGACAAAACGGGGAGAGCCCTGCCTCTGGTTGACACTTTGCTCAAAGACTTTATGCTGCCGCCAGAGGTTAAGGATGTTCTCCTCAATCTGTGGGAAATTGGCTCTGCTGTTTACCGGTTGAAACATTGTTAAACTTTTTCCCTTCTACGTATTAATGATATGGGACTTATTAAACTCTCCCTATACGATTTTGCAGACAAATCTTTTTGAGTTCCCGTCATCTATATCCAATAACAAAAAGTCCCGTCCACAAGGGACGGGAGTTATCATTCCCGCGGTACCACCCTAATTCCGAGGTTGTCCGAAAATGCTCCTCTGTCATACTGAGCACATTCGCTTCGCTCAGTGTAAACTCCGCGAAGTATCCGGGTGGGGGAGTATTTGGCGTTGCATCCACTACACCCCTGGATTCTTCGGTCGTTTCACTCCCTCAGAATGACATTTTCAGACACCATCAGCGCTCTATCAGGGCACATTAATGCCCTCGTTGATGATAACGGGTGACGGGCCCGGCCAAGTCTACTGAGCGGGAATGTTTATCCGCCTTTCGGTTGGCGGCTCAGGAGGGATTTTCAGGGAGGCATACACATCTGCTCTCACCATACCAGACTCGCTGGGTGCCGCTCTCTCCCCTACTCGTCTCCGTCACAGCCTTTAGCATAAAAGACTAACACAGTCGATGGGATAAGTCAATCGAGACCGGCTATTGCTAACGGGGCTCAATAACCACCTTACGGGACTCACCCACGCCGATACTCCGGGTAGTGACATGCGGATAGTCAGCCAGAGCCAGATGAATGATGCGCCGCTCGTAAGGCGGCATCGGCTCCAGGGTAAATGGTTCTTGCCTGACCTTGACCTGTTCAGCGATGTTACGGGCAAAGACCTGCAGTGTTTGATGACGCCGCTGCTTGTAAGCCTCCACATCAACCACTATCGGTAGCCATTCCTGCGTCTGATGACCAACGATAAGCCGGGTAATGTACTGCAAACAGGCTAGAGTATACCCACGCCGACCAATCATAATACCAAGGTCATCACCCTTGACATTGAGGAGTATAGAGGCCGGAGTTTCATCTCCCGGTTCGGCAGCCGGTTGCTCCTGAACCGTTACGGAAGCATCAACCTCCAGCAAAGAAAGGAGTTTCTCCAGAGTGCCTTTAGCTACCTCAGCCAGATTATCTTTTCCAGCGGCCGCGGGTACCAGCGGTTTTACCCTGATCACAGCTTCATCAGCACCCAGTCCCCACACCCCTGACCTACCTTCTTTTACGACGGTGACCTCCACTTCCTCCCGGCTTACGCCTAGCTGTTCCAGGGCGCGTTGTATAGCTTCCTCCACGGTCTTCCCGCTTATCTCCAGACTTTCCATAACCTTCCTCTCCCTCCTTAGCCGCACTCGACTCAACAATATCAGCCTCGACATCTTCACCGCTGATATCGGCACCCCTTGAAGGTGTTTCTTTCAGAGCGACGCGCTTCTTTTTTTTCTCATCATCGGCAACTCTCTTCCCCGCCGCCGGTGAAACCAGACCACCCCACCCGGTAACAAAATACTGGGTAGCAATACTGATGACATTTGACATCACCCAGTAGATAGCCAGACCGCTGGGAAATGATAGCGTCAGAAAGGCAAACATCAATGGCATCGTATACAGCATCATCTGGCTCTGGGCCTGCTGTTTGGGGTCACCCGTAGGAGACATCATCATTTTCTGCTGTACCCACATCGTACCGCCAACCAGGATCGGCAATAGCAAAAACTGATCAGGTAGAGCCAGGTCTAACCATAGGAATTTACTCTCCAGAGGCACCAGGGAAAAGACCAGCGGCCAGGAAGGGTAAAGATGCTGGGACAGGCTCAGGAAACCCTCAGGGGCCACGGCTAATACCCGGATAATGGACTGGTAGAGAGCTATCCAAACGGGCATCTGGATGAGCATCGGCAGCAAACAACCGGCCGGATTCATGCCGGACTCTTTATAGAGCTTCATCTGCTCTTTAGCCAGTTGTTGCTTGTCCTTGGCATACTTCTTTCTGAGTTCGGCAATCTGGGACTGAATTGACTGCATGGCTTTGCTCGCCCGGAGCTGCTTCAGGGTAAGCGGATACATCAATCCCCGGATAACCGCCGTCAGCACAATGATCGTCAGTCCAAAGCTACCTCCCAGATAATGGGAGAGCATGATGAGGACATTTATCATCGGGCTCAGAATAATAAGGTCCCAGATTTCCCCGATCAACAGAAACTACCTCACTTAATGTTAAACTTCCGCACCGCTCCTGACTGCGCGTCTACTTCATGGAGAGCATCCGCACCCGTATGAACGTAGACCTTGTCCCCGTCAGCGGCGAGGGGAGCATCTACTTTTTCTCCCAGGTCAAGCAACTGACTTTGCCGGTTAGTACGGGCATCCAGTTTGTAGACTATTCCTGCCTCGGAAGCGACAATAACCGAGTCAGCGGCTACCACCGGCGAAGAGCTTACCGGACTGCCCAAATCAAATTCAGCGATCTTTTCGCCGTTCTCAGCGTTGAGGGCATAAACCTTGCCATCCAGGTTAGCGGCATAGATGATATCGTCATGGACTACCGGTTCAGACCAGAACCAGTTCCCCGCCATAAATTTCCACTTAAAGCTGCCATCAGCAGCCCCCAGAGCATAAAGGTACCGGTCAAAGGAACCAACGTAAACCAAGTTATTATAGACCAGCGGGGTGGCGGCAATAGCCCCTTCAGTTTCAAACTCCCAGTATTTGCTGCCGTTAGTCGTATTCAAGGCATACAATTTATTGTCAAAGGAGCCAATAAAGAGCGTATCACCTTCAATAACCGGGGTTGACCATATCTTATCCCCCGTCTCAAACTTCCACTGCTCGTTGAGACTGACCATTTCCAGAGCGTAAACCCACCCGTCAGCAGAACCAACGTAGACGGTGCCTCCGGCTACCACCGGGCCGCCAATAATAGGCTCACGCTTTCTATCGTTCAGGTACTTATCTTTAGATAAACGCGTGCTGGCGCTGGTAGCGTAAATTTTGCCATTATAGCCGCCGACAAAAATGAGATCTCCAGCCACGGCGGGAGAGCCGTAGATAGCCACCGATGTGGACGCCGGAGCACAGCCGCCAAGAAGGCCGCCGCCTGTCTGCTCGCTAACCTTCAGTGGTTCCGCCCACAGGCGGCTGCCATCCTGTGTATTCACGGCTACCAGCTTACCTTCCATGGAGCCGACAAACAGCGTGCCATCAGCCACCGTCCCGCCCGACCAGCCCCGGGGTATAGCTCCGGTAGTCTGGCAGCTGGCCAGTACCAGTCCGACCAGGAGAAACAGTACCAGCAGGATAAAATTCTTATGGCGTACCATCATATTCTAGTCCAGTCTTCGTTATTCATCTCAGGTAGAGGGCGTTTAATAGAACCGGATTCTCAAAGAGTAAAGCGCCTGGCTTCACCCCGGGATTATCATGACACCGGGTCATATCCTCCGGGGTGAAGGGGGTGACAACGAACTATGCGCTTTACTCCGAGCCACACCCCTTTTAAAAAACCGTACCGGGCAATCGCCTCATAAGTATATTGAGAACAAGTCGGGATAAAACGACAGGATGGCGGCATGACCCGTGATAAGGTCAACTGATAAATCCTGATCAAACCTAGCGCCAATCTCTTCATTGCCTCGCTAACTAACCGTCCCGCCACTACTCCCGGCTTCGGCGCCGGTCAAAAGACCGGGCGCCTCTTCATTCACTAAAATACCGGCCCTGGACAGTAAACTACCAACAGTATCCTTGAGGCTGAGGTAATCACTTCCGGACGCAGCCGGACGGGCGATAAATACAATATCCCATCCCGATTTAAGCGGCGTTACCCGCAAAATCTCTCTAAGCAAGCGTTTTACCCTGTTCCTGGTCACCGCATTACCTACCCGCTTACTGACCGAAAAGCCAAATCTGGATAGAGTCAACCCATTAGGTAAGGCCTTCATCACCAGTAAAGCGGATGTCCGTGAACTGCCTCTCCGGTAGACCAGGGTATACTGCTGCGGTTTAGTCAGGTATTCTTCTCCCCTCATCACTCCACCTTCCAGGCATAGCCGCAAGGTTGTTCCGGCAGCATCAAACCACAGTCAAACGCTTGCGACCCTTGAGTCGCCTGGCTTTTAAGACAGCCTGTCCGGCACGGGTACTCATCCTCTTCAGAAAGCCGTGCTCGCGTTTACGCGGTATCTTCTTTGGTTGATAAGTTCTTTTTGGCACTCTTACCCCGCATTAGACTAATTAAACGAAAATAGTTACAAAGATGAGGAAAATAGACGTTTCTCAGCTTATAAAACTATTCATTTGTGCTGACAAAGCCCACTTTCCGCATATGAGCCGGTACATATGGCAGTAAAGCCAGGTGCCGCGCCCTTTTTATTGCCTGGGCCAGGATACGCTGATGCCTGGCGCAAGTGCCGGTTCTACGGCGCGGCGCTATCTTACCTCTATCAGATATGTAACCGCGTAATTTGTCAGCGTCCTTGTAATCTATCACCTTAACCTTGCCCTCGCAAAAAGAGCAAACCTTGCGACTCGGCACATACCGTGACCTGCCAAACCTTGTATCCCTTGCTCTACCAGTCCTCGGTTTAACCACCACTGCTAAACTCCCTGCTGCTAAATTTGCCCGGTTCCAATCCCGTTAAAAGGGGATGTCCTCCGGTTCCAAGTCACCAACCTCACCTTCTCCCGCCTTTCCTTCAGGAAGAGGAGCAGAGGCCTGTCTATCCAGAAAACTTACCCTATCAGCCACTATTTCATTCCGATAGCGCCTTTGCCCATCCTGTCCTTCCCAGCTATGCATGCGCAGTCTACCCTCAACGTAAACCAGCCGGCCTTTAGCCAGGAACTGGTTGCATTGCTCGGCCAGCCTGCCCCAGGTGACCACCGTGAACCACTCGGTCTCTTCCTTACGCTCACCTTCCGCAGTTGTATACCTCCAGTTAGTAGCAATACTGAATGAGGTCACCGGTCTGCCGTTAGGAGTAAAACGCATTTCCGGCTCGCTACCCAGATTACCGATAACTATCATCTTATTTACGCTGACCATTACCTCAACACTCCTTTTTTGCCTCTCAAGCCGGAAAGATATGCGCTCCTTAGTCCCCGACCTTTATCAACAGATGCCGCACAACTTCCTCAGAGAGCCGCAGGTTCACCTCCAGTCCCTTGCCCAGAGCCGGTTTCATCTTCAGCTTTGCCAGGACGTAACTGCCCTCGTTAAAGTTCTTGATGGGATATGCCAGCCTTCTCTTCCCCCACTTTTCAATATCGGCAATAATCCCCCCCTGCCCGGTAATAAAACGGCTGATACCAGCCAGTGTCGCCTCAAATTTCTCCTCATCAATCTCAGGGCTGATAACTAATACCAGCTCGTAGTCACGTAGTTGCCTGTCTAACTCCGTAGATACCTCATCCAAAACCATACGTTTCTCCTCATAAATTCTACACGCATTATACCTTACAACAAGGACAAAGGCAATGCAAGTAGCTATTTATAATACTATGGATATACAGAGCCGGAAAAGCCGTACCGAAATGCGACCGGAATTCATTGATCTGGCTACCTCAATCAGCCGGGACTGCCGCCAAGTATGGCGTTTAACAGATAGCGTCAGTTACATAAACCGTCCTAAGCGATAGCCGGGAACCTGGAGATCAGAACAAGGATGCAACTGGAGACTAACCGGCGCCGGCAGGCAGGTTTTGCGCGGTCTTATGCTGCGTGCGCAAGCACCGCGTACACAGATTAAACCGCTTCTCCTGGCCATTGACTACCAGCTTGGTCGGGTGAATGTTAGGTACCCAGCGCCGTCTGGTGTGTCGCTTGGAATGGCTTACGTTATTACCAAACTGGGGTGTTTTTCCACAGAAATCACACTTCACTAATTCTTCCTCTTGACCGAAATATTGAATTCAGGTAAGATGCCGTCTATAATACTATCATAGCCGGACAAACTTGACAAGGATAGCACAATATGAAACAGATTAGCTCTACTATCAGCGGCAAAGAATTCAGAGAAATGCTGGCTACCGCCACCAACTGGTTAGAGAAAAGCGCTCAAGATATTGATGCCCTGAACGTCTTCCCGGTGCCTGACGGGGATACCGGGACTAACATGCTGCTTACCATGCGTTCCAGCGTAGAGGAAGCCTACCAGGTTAATGGTTTAAGTGCTTCAGATATAGCCAGAGCCGTCGCCAAAGGGGCGCTGATGGGGGCGAGGGGTAACAGCGGGGTAATATTATCACAAATCTGGCGCGGGCTGGCACAGGGTATAGGAGAGAAGAAAGCCATTAATGGTACTGACCTGGCTGAAGCTCTGCAACAGGCATCAGCCACAGCCTACAAAGCGATAAGCAACCCGGTGGAAGGGACTATCCTCACTGTAATCAGGGAGGCAGCCGCCGCCGGTCAGGAACAGGTGGCCAACGGCGATAATAACCTGATACCGGTCATGGAGGCGGTGGTCAGCGCGGCTCATGAATCCGTAGCCAATACCCCTACCCTGCTCCCGGTACTGAAAGACGCCGGGGTGGTGGATGCCGGGGGACAGGGCCTGTATACCATACTCGAGGGCGCCCTCCGTTATCTCAGGGGGGAGACGGAACAGATGCAGTTCCGTAAGCCCAAAATAATCGCCAGTAACATACTCCAACCGGTCAGACTGCCACAGATGCTCACCACCGAGGAAGTACCTTACGGATACTGTACCGAATTTCTGCTTAAAGGTGAGGGACTCAATCCGGATAAAATCAGGGAAAGGTTGGAGAAGAAGGGGCAGTCCTTGATGGTCGTCGGTGATGAAAACACAGCCAGGGTCCATATCCACACGCTGGACCCGGGTAACGTTGTCCACTACGCTACTTCTCTGGGCACGCTGCACCAGGTAAGTATACGGAACATGGATGAACAACATCAGGACTTTCTGGTAATGCAGAGAGAGAAGTCACCCCAGGTTGACATCGCTACTGTCGCCGTGGTCTCCGGGGACGGACTGGCCGATGTTTTTGCCAGCCTGGGAGCAACCTCCATTGTCCCCGGTGGACAGACGATGAATCCCAGCACCAAAGACATACTTCAGGCGGTAAAAGCGGTAACCTCGGACAAGGTTATCATCTTGCCCAATAATAAAAATGTGGTGCTTACCGCCGAGCAAGTCCAGACTTTGACCGATAAAACAGTCAAGATTGTACCGACGCGAACAATCCCGCAGGGTGTGGCTGCCCTTCTGACCTTCGATTACGAAGCTGATTTTGAAACCAACGCCCGGCTGATGAGAGAGGCACAATCAACGGTAAGGACAATCGAGATTACGCGGGCCATACGCTCCGCCCAGCTGGACGGGCTGACTATCAAGAAGAAACAGGCTATCGGGCTGCTGGACGGAGAGTTGCTGGTTGCGGGCAAGAATCCGGCTGACATCCTTGACAAGATGCTGGCCAAGCTGGACTTGACTAAATCTGAAATAATTACCATCTACTATGGAGCGGACACCAGTCTGGAAGAGGCAGAGCAGATCGCGGCTGATATGCGTGAACAGTACCCTGCGCTTCAGGTTGAGGTCATTCGCGGTGGCCAGCCATATTATGATTATATTGTTTCCATAGAATAACAAACTGCCGGAGCTTCGGGTCTTTTCAATGGCTAAAGCTGAAGTCTCAGGGCAAGGACTGAAAAAGATAGGGGGAACCATAAAAGATGACTGTCAGGATTATTACCGATAGCCTGTCTGATATTACCAGTGACATCGCCCAGGGACTGGGAATTACCGTGGTGCCGCTAACCGTGCTCTTTGGCCATGAGGCTTACATCGACCGCGTTACCATAACCACCGATGAATTTTACCGTAAGCTGACCCATGAAAATGTCTGGCCCACCACCACCCAGCCCACTCCCGCCGCTTTCGCCGAGGTCTACGACCGGCTTGCCGAAAAGACCAGTGAAATTCTGGTCATCACCCTCTCTTCCAAGCTCAGCGGCACTTATGAATCAGCTACGGGAGCCAAGAACCTGTACCGTAATAAAAAGTGCCGCGTGGAGGTAATTGACTCGCGTATGGTAGCCATGGGTCTGGGACTGATAGTCATCGCCACCGCCAAGAAAGCCCAGAAAGGGGCAAAGCTGGATGAGCTTGCTGATATGGTGCGCCAGGCAACTTCGCGTTCACACGTTGTCATGTATTTTGATACTCTCAAATACCTGGCCAAGGGGGGACGCATCGGCAAGGCACAGGGCTTGGTAGGCTCAATGCTATCCGTAAAACCGATACTCACCATCAAAGATGGCGAAGTCGCCCCGCTGACCAGGGTACGGTCTCAGGGAGCCGGACTTGACTACCTCTATAATTTTGTTGCCGGGTTCAGCAACATCGAGGAGCTGGCGGTGGAGCACTCCACGGCCGCCGGCCAGGCTGATAAACTGATCGAACGGCTTGGCTCACTATTCCCCAGGGAAAGGATCTACCGGTCAACGGTGAGCCCGGTACTGGGGACATACGCCGGCCCGGATGCCCTGGCGGTGACCGTCCTGGAGGCGGCCAAGAAATAGCCAACCCATGACATTACGTGAACTTGCCGGGGTCAGGCTTTTCTTACCGCAACGGCGAGCAGGCAGGCTACGGAGGCGGAACTTTGTCACTAAACGCTGAGCCTCTGCGTAAAATCATCGAGCTTGAAGCCAAAAAAGGCTACGCCGATTCGGCAGTAATTGGTGGTCTGGACAAATTCCTCAATAACTGGACTCACCAGGCTGTAGAATTGATAGCCACTCCCCGGCTACTGAAACGCTTTAAGGGACTCCATCTGGCCAATCCCGGGTATGCCTCGCTGAGCAGAGAAGAACGCCGGGAATGGATAAACAGTGTGCTCGTCTTTCTAGCTGATTTAGAACAACCCGAAGCAAGGAAGAAGAGCGGTACCAAAGTGCCTCCCAAAGCCGGCAAGCCACCTCCAAAAACGCAAATAAACAGACCAGCGGATAACCACTATTCCATGGATTCCCCTGTTACCGTTATCAAGGGTATCAGCCCCAACCTGGCAACCAGGTTCGCCAAGCTGGAAGTAAAAACAGTCCGCGACCTCCTCTACTTCTTCCCGCACCGGCACCTCGATTACAGTCAGCGTAAGACCATCTCGCAGCTTACTGAAGGGGCTGAAGAGACAATTGTGGCTAACGTATGGCAAGCCCAGGAAATCAGGTTAGGCGGCAGGCGGAGCACCGAGGCTATCGTCGGTGATGAGACGGGTAATGTCCGGGTGGTCTGGTTCAACAATCCCTACCTGGCGAGAAACCTGCCGACCAATTCCCGGGTGATTATCAGCGGTCGTGTGGGCGTGTTTAACGGACGGCACGTCTTTGAATCGCCGGAGTGGGAGCGCGTAGAAGATAAGGAGTTCATCCACGCCGGGCGACTGGTACCCATATATCCGCTCACCCAGGGACTACGCCCCCGCCAGGTCAGGAAACTGATGAAGGAAGTTATCGATCAGTGGGCGGGGCAAATGACCGAATTCCTGCCACCGGAACTAAGGCAGCGGTGCGACCTGCTGGAGCTGCCACTGGCAATAACCCAGGCACACTTCCCGGAAAACACGGCTCTGAAGGACAGGGCAAGGGTACGTCTGGCCTTTGACGAGCTATTCCTGCTGCAACTGGGGGTTCTGAGCAAGAAGCGCTCCTGGCGGGAAGACCAGCCGGCCAGTCCAATCAGCCCCGATACCGCCCTGCTGGACACATTCCTGGAGTCACTGCCTTTTGATCTGACCGCCGCCCAGCACAAAGTGCTCAGGGAGATACTGGCTGACCTGGACAGCCCGCAGCCGATGTCCCGCTTATTACAGGGGGAGGTGGGCAGCGGCAAAACGGTCATCGCCACCGCCGCCCTGCTGACGGCCGCCGCCAGCGGATATCAGGGAGCGTTCATGGCGCCGACTGAAATCCTGGCCGAGCAGCACTTTGCCACCGTCTGCCAGCTACTGTCGCGGGCGGGTCATCCGGCGGGAGAAGAAGACCTCAGGCGCAGCTACTCCGGGATATTATCCCGCCCTCTTACTGTGGCACTGCTCATCGGCGATATGCCCCAGAGTCGGAAACAGCAACTCCAGCAGGGTATTCTGGACGGAAGCATTGATATTATCATCGGCACCCACGCCCTTATTCAGAAAGAGGTAGAGTTTCCGCGCCTGGGGCTGGTGGTGGTGGACGAACAGCACCGCTTCGGGGTTACCCAGCGCTCAGCGTTGAGGCAGAAAGGTTTCAGCCCCCATGTCCTGGTGATGACGGCTACACCCATCCCGCGGACGCTGGCGCTGACCCTCTATGGCGACCTCGACCTCTCCGTTATCGACCAGTTGCCGCCGGGGAGACAGGCAGTGAAGACAAAGTGGCTGAGACCAGCGCAGCGGGAGAGCGCCTACGCCTTTATCAAGCGCCAGGTAGCTGAAGGCAGACAGGCATTTATCATCTGCCCGTTAATCGAGGAATCGGAGGCGATCCAGGCCAGGGCCGCCGTCGCCGAATATGAGCGCCTGTCCCGCGAGGTCTTCCCCGAGCTCAGGCTGGGCTTGCTGCACGGGCGACTGTCCGCCGATGATAAGGACGGGGTAATGCGCCGCTTCCGCTCCGGC
This sequence comes from Dehalococcoidales bacterium, assembly GCA_030698765.1. Lineage (NCBI taxonomy): Bacteria > Bacillati > Chloroflexota > Dehalococcoidia > Dehalococcoidales > Dehalococcoidales bacterium. The sequence continues at coordinate 1,385 of JAUYMF010000185.1, read as the reverse complement.
GAACTGGATATTCTGGTGGCAACGCCGGTGATAGAGGTCGGCATCGATGTACCCAACGCCACGGTAATGATGGTGGAAAGCGCCGACCGCTTCGGGCTGTCCCAGCTGCACCAGTTCCGGGGCAGGGTGGGCAGAGGGCCGGAGCAGAGCTACTGTATGCTGCTGGCGCAAAACCCATCCGAGGTGGGGCGGGAGCGCCTGGACATCATAGAGAGGACGCAGGACGGCTTTCAGCTTGCCGAGGAAGACCTGAAACTGCGGGGGCCGGGTGAGTTCTTCGGCACGCGGCAGAGCGGCATACCTGACCTGCGCATGGCGAAGCTATCAGACGTCGCCCTGCTGGAAACGGCGCGCAGCGAAGCCATCAAACTCTTCGAAACGGACAAAAACCTGGACAAGCCGGAGCACGCCCCGCTGGTCAAAGAGCTATCCAGAGTGTGGCCCAAAGCGGGGGAGTGGAGTTAGTTGAGAAGGGGTTCGAAGCCAAGGCGGGCTACCAAGTTTGGTAATATTATTACCTCAAATTAGCTTCAGATTCGTTATCCTTTTTCTGAAAGCGGTATGTTTCGAGTTCACAACGTGGTAACAATATCCCCATTATGTTTGAGATGATACTCGACAACCTTTAGTAAGAGATCATCGGACATGGGGATGTGTCAATATGGGAATATTTGCTATTCTATAAGTACATAGGTTTCTAATAAACATCATTTAAAACTCATCACCATGGTCGAATGGTGGCTTTTGTGAGCTATGTCCTACATAGAATGTTCTAACTTCAATTGGGGGAGTATTCGATATGTATGCAAGTCTGGAGGAACGTATCCATTTGGCATAATCTAGCGCGTTTCTTTGCTTACTGTTAATTTCTTCTATCTTCGTTTGTGGGAAAAGTGACTTCGTACCCAGTTTAACAACTAAGTTAAATCTCCAGTTTAATGAACGGAGTCTGTTAGATTTACCAGATTTAAGCGGAATATTATATTCTGGAAAAAGAAATCCTAATAAACTCAGCGGTGAATTAACATTATCTGTTAAATCAGAGTGGGCTTTCCAAACCGAGGAATCTACATAAGCGCCAATCCAATCCTGCTCTTGTTCTTTTTTGTAAGCATCAATAAAAGCACTGCCAAGGAAGACATTGTATAGTTTATTCACATACAAATCTCCGTAGGTGATTGCTCCTCTCATGGGAAAGCCAGCTGCAAGGAATTGCTGAAACAGTCTCCAAGCATATATTATCAGTTTAAGTGCACTTTCGGAACTGCCATCATGAGAGAATAGGATAACTGAGTCAGAGAAGATGTATTTTTCACAATAAGGCTGGGTGTAAGGGTGGTTCGGGAAAAAGGATTCTTGGGGTGTTTTGAATAGAGCGGGGTTCG
>JAUYMF010000184.1 GCA_030698765.1 Dehalococcoidales bacterium | reverse complement strand
GCGGTGGAGTTCATCTTTCAGTGGTGAAGCAGGGTCAAGCAAGCGCTTCAGGTCAGCCAGTTCCACCCCCGTAATGTAAATCTCGTTGTTTTCATACATTACCATCGGTTGGCCGCCGCTCAGCAAAAACCGTATTCTCTTTAGAATAGGCGGGCCGAGATGATAGCTGGTATTGGACTCCAGGATAATCCGATTTCCAGGTACGTATTCTTTTAGCCGGAATGGCCCCGTGCCGTTAGCGGTCTTGAACCACTGGGGGCCTGACTCAACATTATCGCGGTCAAGGATGAAAGCGGTGGGGTAGGTCAGCTTGGATATGAAATAAGCTTTCGGGGCGTCTATGGTAATGGCGACGGTGTAGTCGTCAATAACTTTTATCCCCGCGACCTCGGAGGTTTCACCTCTCAGCCTTTCCCTCACTCCGACGATATCCCCCAGGTAGGTGTCCACCGTGGTCGATTGTGTCCTCGGGTCCGCGGGTCTTTCCAGAGACCATTTCACATCATCAGCCGTAACAGGTTTGCCGTCATGGAAGCTGGCATCACGCTGGAGTGAGAAGGTATATGTCCGGCCATCGGGGCTTATCGTCCATGATTCGGCCAGGTCGGGGACTATTTTGAGGTCAGTGTCCAGCGTCACCAGTCCGCCGAAGATTTCTACCAGTATCACCGCCGAATCAGCGTCCCTGGCGAGATGAGGGTCAAGGGTGGAAGGCTCATCCCAGAGCCGTACCAGTTCATCCGGGTCAGGCTGGACTTGCGGTCTCCCGCATCCCGGAAAGGACAGTATCAGCACGGTAAGGAAGATGCTGAGGATAATTCTGCCGGTCATCCTGCTCTTTCTTCGTAATGCGGTTGCTGCCAATTCCCGGTACCCTTTCTAATATATTTCTACGCCTTCCAGCAGGCTACCCAATGGTCAGGCTCTTTCAGTTCCAGCACCGGCTTCGCCTCCGGGCAATCAGTCTTGCCTTCGGGGCATACGGGATAAAAATTACAGCCCGCTGGAGACGAAAGCGAATCAGGAGCCTCGTCCTTGATAGTAATCCTCTTTCTCTGTAGTTCAGCGACGCGGTCAGGTACCGGGACCGCCGAGAGGAGGGCTCTGGTGTAAGGATGAAGCGGATTTCGGTAAATTCGCTCTCTGCTCCCGATCTCCAGTAACCTGCCCCGGTATAATACCCCGACACGCTCACTGATATAGCCGACGACAGCCAGGTCGTGGGCTATAAACAGGTACGTCAGATTTAACCTGGATTGCAGGTCCTGCAACAGGCACAAAATCTGAGATTGTATACAGACATCCAGCGCCGAAACCGGCTCATCACAGACGATGAACTCGGGATTTACCGCCAGCGCTCGGGCGATACCCAGGCGCTGGCGTTCCCCGGCGCTGAACTCATGCGGGTAATGGTTTGCCTGCCGGAGACTTAGACCGACGAGATCAAGCAGTTCCTTGATTCTCTCCTGGTACTCATTCCTGGGAGGCGAACGATGAATCCTGAAAGCCTCGGAGATGATATCCGAAGCCGTCGTCCGCGGGTCAAGAGAGCCGTAAGGGTCCTGGAAAATCATCTGCATCTTCCGTCGCATCAATCTGATCTGTTCCCCTCTCATTCCTGACAACTCTTCTCCTTGATAAAGTACTTCCCCGCCCGTAGGCCTGGTCAATTGAAGGATACATAGACCCACGGTAGTCTTCCCCGAGCCGCTTTCTCCCACCAGCCCCAGGGTGTGGCCGGGTGCGATTGAGAAGCTTACGTCATCGACCGCTCTTATCTCGCCCGTCTTTCTGGGCCAGAGGATGCCGGAGGATACCGGAAAGTACATCTTCAAGTTCTTTACTTCAATCAATGTGTCCATAAGAGCAGGAACAGTCCAAAATGATTCTTCATTTTCTTGCCCCGAAGCAGGCGCACCTGTGACCATCACTGACAGACTCAAGCGGCGGGTCTTCCTTTGAGCACTCGGCTATCGATTCAGGGCATCGCGGCAGAAAAGGACAGCCGCTATATTTGTCGCCAAGGTTTGGAGACTTGCCACTTATTGCAGAAAGTTGTTCCCCTATCTTGTCTATCCGGGGGACGCATTGAAGCAGACTCTGCGTATACGGGTGTTGCGGCCTGGCGAGAATGTCGTCCCCCGAACCGGATTCAACTATTTTACCGGCGTACATTACATTGACCCTGTCGGCATAACGCGCCACTATGCCAAGATTATGTGTAATTAAAATTATCGCGGTATGCGTTTCACGGGCGAGAATGGTCATCATGTCCAGGATTTGAGCCTGGACGGTAACATCAAGCGCGGTAGTTGGTTCATCGGCTATCATGATTTCAGGGTTGCAGCTCAGAGCCATGGCAATCATGACTCTTTGTCTCATACCGCCGCTGAATTGATGCGGATAGTCCCGGTAGCGCTCCTCGGCATCATGGATGCCGACGGATTGCAGCAATTGCAGGGCATGTCTGATTCCTGCCTTGCGGCCCATCTTCAGATGAATCCCCGGGGCTTCAGCGATCTGTTCCCCGATTCGCATTACCGGATTGAGGGAAGTCATCGGCTCCTGGAAGACCATGGCAATATGTCTGCCACGGATGTTCCTCATGTCCTTTTCAGAAAGCTGGAACAGGTCTTTCTGGTGAAAGAAGGCCTGCCCGCCGATGATTCTGCCGGGATGGCGCAGTAACCTTAATACGGATAAGGCGCTCACTGATTTCCCGGAGCCGCTTTCACCAACTAGCGCCATTATCTCGGCTTCGCGTAAGTCATATGAAATGCCGTCTACCGCTCTCGTGACGCCTTCGGCGGTAAAGAAATAAGCTCTCAGTTCTTTTAGCTGAAGGAGGATATCAGCCATGCTTTCTATTCCCGGCAACGGACTAAGACGTAACTAACAGGTTAGCAGAACAGCACTTCTTCTGCAAGCAGCGCAAGGTTAACCAGTGTAGCATGGTTATCGGGCATACTAACGAGCGTTAGAAACACTGCACCAGTTTTGAGGTGATACTTTAATTCACCCTGAGTGTGTAGCCGGCTGCCTGACTAACGATAGCGGGGGCTGGGAGGTGCTTTAACCGGGGAGGGGGATAAATTGCCAGGCTTGAAGGCGCGGTGCTATCATCAGGATAGCATAAGCCACCGGGAGAAATAATTAGATAAGAGAGGGCCAGGAGCATGTTCAAGACCAGGATTACCGAGATGTTCGGCATAGAATACCCGATAATATCAGGCCCGATGCAGTGGGTATCGCGAGCGGAGCTGGTATCCGCCGTGTCCAATGCCGGGGGACTGGGTATTCTGGCTTCAGTGACCTTCCCCAACACTGAAGAGCTGCGACAGGAAATCAGGAAGACCAGGAGTCTGACTGATAAACCCTTCGCCGTAAATGTTACCCTGCTGCCCACCGCCCGCCCGGTAAACTACGAGGGGTATTTCCTGACGGCCATAGAGGAAGGGGTGAAGATTATCGAAACCTCAGGACGGAGCCCGGAACCATATATCAAGCTGCTTAAAGACGCTGGAGCAAAGGTAATGCACCGTGCCACCCGCACCAGGGACATCAGGACCGCCGAGCGCGTCGGCGCTGATGCGGTCACTATTCTCGGCGTCGAAGCTGCCGGGCACCCCGGTATGGAAGACGTAACCTCCCTGGTGCGTATTCCCGTAACCGCCGATGCGGTCAAGGTGCCGGTAATCGCCGCCGGGGGCATCGCTGACGCGAGGGGATTTGTCGCCGCCCTCGCCCTGGGGGCGGAAGGGGTACTGATGGGCACCCGTTTCCTGCTCAGCCGGGAGTGCAACATCCACCCCAGAATCAAGGAATGGCTATTACAGCTTGGGGAAGCCGACACAATGCTTATCCAGCGCTCGATAAGAAACGCATCAAGAGTAGTCAGGACACCCCACACCGAGAAAATACTTGAGATGGAGGAGAGAGGAGCAACACTGGAAGAACTGCTACCGCTCATCAGCGGGCAGAGGGGCAGAAACGCCTACAGTACCGGTGATTTCAGTGATGCTAACATGAGCGCCGGTCAGGTAGTGGGACTGATACATGATGTCCCATGTGTCAAAGACATTATCGATGGCATTATCAACGAAGCCCGGCTCATCATCCAGCGACTGAACAATCTCGCCGGTAAAGGTTAAGTCACCGGTTTGCGTCCCGTCGCCTTAGCCATTTTTGTTTCTGCTCAAGCCGTACCTGCTCGTTGACGGGCCGGTAATCTGCCAGGAAGCTGTCTCTGAAAGCCGGGAAGGTGCCGTCATCAATGGCAGACCTTATTTCGCGCATCAGCCGGCTGATAAAAGTCAAATTATGAATGGTGGCTAAACGGTAAGCCAGCAACTCTCGGGCATTAAACAGGTGGTGCAGATAAGCCGCCGAGAAAGTGCGGCAGGTAGCGCAGGCACAATCGGGGTCAACCGGCCCGTCCATCTGCCTGAAAACAGCGTTGCGGATGTTTACCCGTCCCCGTCGGGTAAAGAGAGCGCCGTTCCTGGCGACACGGGTGGGCAGAACGCTGTCAAAAATGTCAATCCCCCGGGCTACCCCCGCCACAATATCCTCCGGAGAACCCACTCCCATCAGATAACGCGGCTTATTCTCCGGTAACAGAGCGACCGTTTCTTCAATGATTGATAGGGTCACTTTCTTCGGTTCGCCGAGACTCAACCCGCCGATGGCGTAGCCGGGAAAGTCCAGAGAGGTGAGGAATTCAGCCGACTGCCGCCGCAGTTCGGGAAAGATCCCGCCCTGGACAATGGCGTACAACGCCTGGTCGTCCCGCCGGTGAGTTTCCCGGCACCTCTCCGCCCACCGGTGTGTCCGCTGCACCGCCTGCTGTACCTTTTCCCGGCTGGCATCGTGGGCTGGACACTCGTCCAGTACCATAATAATATCGGCGCCGAGCTCCTCCTGAAACCGGACCGCCATCTCAGGAGTGATCAAGTGCTCACTACCGTCGATATGGGAACGGAAGACGGCGCCATCATCGGTGATACGGCGCAGGGGGGCTAAGCTGAATATCTGATAGCCGCCACTGTCGGTCAGGATAGCCCCATCCCAGGCCATGAACTTGTGCAGACCGCCCATTTTTTCAATCACGCTAATGCCTGGCCGGAGATAGAGATGGTAGGTATTGGTCAGCAGCATGTTCATACCCAGACCCTTTACTTCGGCGGGGGTCAGGGTTTTTACGGTGCCCTGGCTGCCGACCGGTAAAAACACCGGCGTCGGTACTACCCCGTGCGGAGTTCTCAACTCTCCGGCGCGGGCACCGTCTTTAGTATCCATTTTTCTCAGTGTGAAGAAATCAAGAGTATTCATTAATCTCTGCCGTCAGGTCAGGGAAATTGACATTACTGACCTATAAAAGCCAGATATCCAGGCACATGACCAGGAAAATCAGGCCCAGATAGGGGTAAGTCGAGAGCTTGTATAGCTTCCAGGCATCGGCAGAAGCTTTAGAAGCTACCAGCCGTAGCGTGGAATAGACCATGATAACGCTGAGCAGGCTGACCACCGCCAGATAAAACCAGCCGAAATCAGCGACAAAATAAAGAGTGATTGCCGTGACTGCCAGCACCAGGCTGAAGGGTAGCAATACGCTGACCGCTTCCCTTACCTCGCGGTTCATCGGAAAAAAAGTAAGCCCGGCACCAATATAGTCGTCCCGATTGGTAATCATGACACTCCAGACATGAAGCGGCAGCCAGACAGCAATGAGAACGCAGAGCAGCACCAGTTCCCAGCTAAAAGCCGGTCTGATGGCAAACCAGCCGACGAGCACCGGGGCGCAGCTGGCCAGCATTCCCTGCGGGAAAACGCAGGTCGCCCTTTTCCGTCCGACTATAGCCGCCACCGTACCGGTCAATCCGGCCATAAAGCTCAGCGGGTGCAGCCACCAGGACAGGCCTAGGCCGATAATAATCAGAAAAACCGTCAATGCCAGCGCCTTTTCCGGCGGAGCAATGCGTTTTGACGGTAGAACCCGGTACCGGGTACGCCGCATCCGGGCATCAATATCCCGGTCTAAATAATTGGTCAGTCCATTGACACCGGCGCTACCCAGCAAAATTGTTATCAGTACCAGAAAGAGCTTGTCTGCCGGTGGCTGGCCGGCGCCGGCAATGATGGCGGCGCTAAAACCGATAAAAGTCAATAAAGCCGTGGCACGGGGCTTCAGTACCTCAAGATAATTCCTCAGCATTTTGTGAAATCGCGCCATCTTCTAATCCCAGCCCAATCATCAGAATAAATCTCTCAAATGACCATTCAGCAGCCGCCTGACAATGGCCAGTCCTGCCACCGACAACAGGATAAAGAAGACTACCGGATAGGACCATTGATGAGCCACCATAGCCAGGGCAGTCCCTGCTGCCGGCGGATGCTCGGTATTGGTAATCGTCATCAAGAAGATAGCCAGTCCTACCGCCAGAGCGTAGACAAATAAAGTCAAAAATTCCCGGCCATTAATCTGCCTGCCCAGGGAGGAAGTGAGGAAAATATAGCGAAGTATAATACCGGAAAGCAAACCGACGATATGTCCTCCGAGGAGTCTTCGGGGTCTTGCCGTGATTGAGTGAGGCATGGCAAAAACGATAAAGGCGCTCGAACCGAGGGCGGCTACAACAGCCGCATGAGTCAGTACCTCAACAAAGTATAAAATCAAACCCAGAGTGACCACAGCCAGAAAGCTCTGGACAATATAGCTCTTCGGCGCCCTGAGAAATGATTTGTCGATTATCTCCATAGCTCTCCCTTCACGCTAGTGTAGTGCATCCGAAATACCGTTAATGACGCCCTCGTTCCATTCCGGCCCCGTATCAGGTACGGGATAAACTCCAGCCGGAATCCAGCTCGGAAACGCTTATGCTCTGGATACCGACTTTCGTGGCAATTTATATTTCAGGAGTTCACACCCTGCTCACGGTACGTCTCATCAAGATAGCCCTGCAGGATGAGGGCCGCCGCCACCGCGTCATCCCTGGTTTTCTGCCGGGTCTTTTTGGTGCGGGCAGACTGCATCAAGCGTCTGGCTGATACCGTGGTCAAACGCTCATCCCTGAACTCCACGGGAACATTAGTGTGGCCGGATAACTCCCGAACGAAAGTGTTTACTTTCTCGGCCTGTTGCCCAACGCTTCCATTCATCGTGCGGGGCAGACCGACGATAATCAGCCCAACCTGCCACCGGTCAATCAGACTGACAACAGCCTCAATATCATGTGGTTCATAACTGCGTTCGATAATCGTCAACGGGCTGGCCAGCATGTTGAGCGGGTCACTGAGCGCCACCCCGATGCGCTTATCGCCGATATCAAGTCCCAGAATACGTGTGATGATATCTCCCTGGATAACGCCCTGACTTAATCATAGCAGCTTCTTCACCATGCTTAGAGCTTCATCCAGCTTGTCTTTATTTTTGCCACCGGCCTGGGCCAGTGTCGCCTTACCTCCTCCACTACCCCCCGTCACCTCCGCCACCTGACGCACTATCTCCCCGGCATGAAAGCCTCGGGTAACCAGGTCAGGGGTTACCGCCGCCAGGAAAACAGGTCTGCCCTGGTAAACAGTTCCCAGAACTATAACCGCGCTCTTTAACTGCTCACGGAGCAGGTCACTCATCTCCCGTAAAGCCTCAATACGGAAAGATGGCACGGCAGCGACCAGTATCTTTGTCCCGTTAACCTCCTCAACCTTATTGAGCAAAGACCCGGTTATCTGCCGCGACAGTTCCCTTTCCAGAGCCTGAGCCCGCCGGCGTTCCGAGTCCAGCATACTTACAGTACCGGCAACCTTGCCCTTAACCTCATCCAGCGAAGCTCCCACGAGACGGGCAATCTCCTCGCGCTCGGCTAGAATGCTGCCCACAAAAGCCTCCGCCCCCCGGCCGGTAACCGCCTCGATACGGCGTAAACCGGCGCCGATGCTGCTCTCACCGGTGATGTGAAAGAAACCAATCTCCCCGGTGGTGCTGACATGAGTGCCGCCGCACAGCTCAACGCTGATTGGCGGACGCCCGATCCTGAGCACACGTACCACGTCACCGTATTTTTCATCGAACAGGGCGATAGCCCCAGCCTCGACAGCCTTCTTGTAGGGGAGTTCTTCATCATAGACCGGGAGGTCCTGACGTATCTTTTCATTGACCAGACTATTCGTCCGCCGTATTTCTTCTTTAGTCATGGCGACCAGGTGGGAAAAATCAAACCGGAACTGGTCCGGAGCTACCAGAGAACCCCGCTGCTGAATATGCTCACCCACCACTTGGCGCAGCGCCGCCTGGAGCAAGTGGGTGGCGGTGTGATTGCGGGCAATATCTCGCCGCCGTTCCTCATCAACCATTGCCTCCACCTCATCACCCACACTCAAGCTACCCTCAATTACGGAGCCAAGGTGCATAATAATGTCCGGGAGCATCCGCACGGTGCCGGTAACGGCAAAACGCCCGGCGGCACTCCGAATCTCCCCGGTATCCCCGACCTGTCCTCCCATCTCCCCGTAGAACGGGGTACTATCCAGAATCAGGCTGGCTTCCTGTCCTTTTTCAACCGTTCCCACCGCATCATTGCCCGCCAGTACATTGATGACAGCGGTCTTTTGCCTGAGATTATCGTAGCCGGTAAAGACAGTCCTTTTGATGTCCAGTTCTTTCAGTCTGTTAACTTCTTTCACGGCCAGCTCGAATTTATGGGCAGCCTTGGCTCTCCGGCGCTGCTGCTCCATCTCCTTTTCAAAGCCCTCCAGGTCTACGGAGAAACCCTTGCTGGCGGCAATTTCCTTGGTCAGTTCCACCGGAAAACCATAGGTATCGTAGAGCTTGAACATATCCTTACCTGATATTACGTTTCCCTTTTTGCTGGCGGTTTTCTCCACAATTCCGTCCAGTAATTCCAGTCCGGTATCCAGAGTCTCGCCGAACCGGGCTTCTTCCGGCTCAATCACTTTAAGAATGAAACCCCTTCTTAGTTCAAGTTCAGGATAGATGTGCTTCATCTGTCTGATAGTAATCTCAGCCATCTCCGCCAAAAAAGGCTTATCCAGTCCTAACTTCCGACCAAAGAGAGCGGCGCGGCGCAGCAACCGGCGCAGCACGTAGCCCCGCCCCTCATTAGACGGCAACACACCATCAGCGATGAGAAAAGCGATGCCCCGGCTGTGCTCGGCGACCACCCGTATGGCGTTATCCGTCTCGTCATCCACGCCATAACCCTTGCCGGTCATTGCCGCTATCCGCTCCATCAGAGGGGTAAAGAGGTCAGTCCCGTACACGGATTTCTTGCTCTGCAGGGCGGCGGCTATTCTCTCCAGTCCCATGCCGGTATCAATGTTAGGCCTGGGGAGCAGAGTGCGCTTGCCGTCTTTATCCTGGTTATACTGGGTGAATACCAGGTTCCAGATTTCAGAAAAACGCCTGCAATCGCAGCCGGGACCACAGGAGTCCAGCCCGCAGCCAGCCTCCTCCCCAAAGTCGTAGTAAATCTCACTGCACGGCCCGCACGGCCCGGAATCCCCCGCCGGTCCCCAGAAGTTGTCCTCCTCACCCATTCTCACTATCCTTGCCTTGGGGACGCCGAGCTGAAGCCAGTGGTGCAAAGCCTCTTCGTCATCCAGGAAGATGCTTATCCAGAGTCGCTCCGGCGGCAGCCTCAAGTGCTCCGTAACGAACTCCCACGCCCAGCCAATTGCTTCTTTTTTGAAGTAATCGCCGATGCTAAAGTTACCCAGCATCTCAAAGAAAGTCAGATGGGTAGCATCCCCCACCGATTCAATGTCGGTGGTGCGAAAGCACTTCTGGCAGGATGCCAACCGGGGATTGGGCGGCGCTGCCTCACCGAGGAAATACGGCTTGAACTGCACCATACCGGCGCTTGTCAGCAACAGCGTGGGGTCGCCATGGGGTATCAGGGAAGAACTGGGAATAATTTTATGCCCTTTACTCTCGAAAAAGCTCAGAAATGCGGTCCGAATTTCATCACTGGTCATGGTTATTTACGATTTTAGTTCAATGCAGACTGACTGTCAACGCCTGCACGGGAACAACGCCAACAACCTTGTCCGTCTCAGGGTTTTCCCTTCCCCGGCCCGGCACGTACCCTTTCAGACACCGGAGATCCACTAACACACCTGGTCATGGCTATGCTTGAGAATAAGACTAAAGTCCTGTATATCACCATCTTTATCGTATAAAATAATTGGATATTGAGAGAAAGGAGGTAACCTGATGAACAGCAAATTATTAGCTTTGACAATGGCCGTTCTTCTGGTAGTGCTTTCTCTTGGCGTAGCTTCACCGGTGCTGGCTTCTGAACCGGATGAAATGGAAGAGCCAGAACTGGAGGAATTCCGCTTTGAAGGCGGAAAGGTTAACAAGGTTTCTCTGATGGAGGGCAAGGGATGGATCGTAGTGGACTATACCAAATTCAAGGTCACCACCGATACTGATATCCGTGACGAAGATGGTATGCTGATGAAGGGTGTATTTGTTGACCTGAGGTTTGAGCGTCATCATGATAAGCTGATTGCTACCAGGATAACAGTGCTGGACGAGGACCCGGAAGAGGTCAGGTTTGAAGGCGAAATCACCAAGCTGGCCCTGATGCACTACAAAGTAGTCGTTGAAGGGACGAAGTTCATCACCAATGCTGATACCGAAATTGACGAAGGTCTCGCTGTTGGAGACCTTGTCAGGGTTGAGGCAGACCGGATGGACGGGAAGCTGATTGCCACCCGTATAACCCTCCTCGACTAGTACGATCAAGTAACGGCCTATACGAGGAAGGCGCCTCCCAGGAGGCGCCTTCCTTCTTTTAAACGGGAATAATCCCAGCTTATTGACAAGACGCCTTCTCTCCAGTAGGATTAGTGTTGGGTCAAGTATTTAGTCGACTTCCTGTCATCATGACAAAGAATCCCGATTTTCTGTTTTCGGGAACATGCTGCCCGAACACTGGTGGAATCGACTGGTTACAGTGAGCGCTATGAGACAACTTCAGCATCGGACTAAAGCGACTGAACAGCGAGCGGTATGCGTTTCCACCTTACTCAGTTTCAGAGAAGAATTTCCTCATCACAACATGCCCGAATAAGGAGAGGAGAAGATGAACTACATAGTCTTAGTCAAGCAGGTACCCGATATCAAAAATATCCCCAACGAGGCCTGGGACTGGGAGAAGGGGACCCTAAGAAGAGGGCTGCTGGACAATGTCTGTAATGAACTCGACAAGCTGGCGCTGGTCTTCGCCCTGAAGATGAGGGAGCGACATAATGGCCAGATAGTCAGTCTGACCATGGGGCCGCCCTTTGCCGAAGAAGTGTTAAGGTATGCCTTATCCATCGGCGCTGATGCCGGGGTCTTACTCACTGATAGAAAGCTGGGTGGGGCGGATACCCCGGCGACGGCCCACCCGCTGGCTCAGGCAATCAAAAAAATCGAGAAAGAAATATTCAAGGGCGACCGGAACTACATAATCGTCAGCGGCATGCAGTCAGTCGACGGGGATACCGCTCAGGTACCGGCACAAATTGCTGAAGGTTTGGGCATCCCCCATATTGCTTACGCTACTTCCTTCAGTTTTGACAATGGAAATCTGATGGTTGACCGCATAACCAGGAGGGGCTCCGAAACGGTCGCCCCCGCTGACTACCCCTGTATGATAACTGTCACCGAATGGGCCGAGCCGTTAAATGCCCTTTTCAGCCGTACCAGGTGGGCATATTCGCAAAAACTCTACCAGTGGAGCGCTGATGATGTAAATGCCGATGCGTCACGCATCGGTCTGGCTGGCTCCAAGACCAACGTGGTTAGAATTTTTTCCCCGCGGGATACCCTTCAAAAGAACTGCGTCTTTGAAAATGACCTGGGGCAATTAGCCAGATTGCTCAAAGAAACCTATACACGCAAACTCGAAGCCTCTGAAGATACGGAAGATAAAAAGTCCCAGTACCATCTTCCCGAAGGGAAGCAAAGCGATTATCAAGGGGAAGTCTGGGTCTATGCCGAGCAGGAAGGAGGGGAGATAAACCCGGCTTCCTTTGAACTATTAGGTAAAGCCACCGAGCTGGCCAGCCCGCTCAATGAAAAAGTCGGCGCGGTACTGGTGGGGAATAACGTCAGGAAATTAGCCGCGGATCTGATAGCCTATGGGGCGGACAAGGTCTACATAGCCGAGCATGAGCTTCTGGAAAACTTCCTGCCGGTACCCTATACCAGAGTGGCCGCTGAACTGATCGAACAATATAAACCACAGATGATGCTGTTCAGCGCCACGCCTCTGGGCAGAGAACTGGCGCCGAGGGTGGCTTACAAGACCAACTCAGGGCTGACCGCCGACTGCACAGCCTTGGACATTGTGGACTTCAAGAGGGGCGCTCGGGAATATACCGGTGTCCTGATGCAGACACGGCCTGCGCTGGGAGGCAATGTGATGGCGAGCATCATTACCCAGAACTCCACGGTACAGATGTCTACGGCCAGACCCGGTGTGATGCGTGCCTTGAAACCGGATACTGCCCGAAAGGGGGAGATTATCGAGTACAAGGCCCCGATAACCCCCGCTGATCTGGGGGCCAGGATAGTCTCGGCCGAAGTCCGCCCGCTGACTTCCGAGCTTAAAGATGCCACCATAATTGTTTCCGGCGGCAGCGGCTGCAAGACTAAAGAAGGTTTTGACCGGTGCATACCTCCCCTGGCGGAGAGCCTGGGCAAGTTCCTGGGAGCGGAAGCGATGGTCGGCGCTTCCAGGGCAGCCGTGGAGGCCGGGTTCATCGGCCGCAGCCACCAGGTAGGCCAGACCGGCCAGACAGTGAAACCCAAGGTTTATGTTGCCGCCGGTATTTCCGGCGCGGTACAGCACCTGACCGGCATGCAAAACTCGGATATTGTCCTGGCAATAAATAAAGATCCGAACGCGCGCATCTTCAAGGTAGCCGATCTTGGCATCGTTGGTAATATGGAAGAGATTGTTCCCAGATTTATCCAGGAACTAAATTCACAAGGAGCGTAGCCGTGAATGAACTGAATAAAATGGACGTACTTTTTGTCGGCGCTGGCCCGGCGAGCCTGGCGGGAGCCATCAGGCTGAAACAACTGCTCAATCAGCAGGGGAGAGCAGAGTCGGTCGTCGTTATTGAAAAAGCCGATAAGCTGGGGCAGCACAACCTTTCCGGCGCCGTCTTTGAAGCTGATGTTCTGGATGAATTAGTCCCCGGGTGGCGAGAAAAGCAGGACAGCTTTGTTACCAAAACACTGGCCAACGGAGTTGAGATAGACGAGACCGTTTTCCTGCCGGCCAACGGCTCCGCCATTAGACTCCCGGAAATTATGGTACCGCCATATATGCATCACAAGGGAAATTACGTCCTTTCCCTCAGTGAGATGGTCAACTGGTTAGCCGGTATTGCCCGTAGTCTTGGAGTGGAAATATATACCGGATTCGCGGCTAAAGAGATTATCGTCGAAGGCGGCGCGGTCAAGGGTATCAAACTCGGGGACAAGGGACTGGACAAAGAGAGAAATAAACAGCCGAACTACGCGCCGGGAGAAATATTAGAGGCCAGGGTAACCGTCCTCGGTGAGGGGTCTCTAGGTCAACTGGCGGAGAAACTGGTCAAGACCTTCAATCTGGACGCGGGCAAAAACCCGCAGGTTCATTCGGTCGGGGTCAAGGAGGTAATCAAACTCCCGGAGGAAAACAACTTCGGCCCGAACCGGGTGATACATACTTTTGGTTTCCCCAACAAGGGGCTGACTCCCGATATTTTCGGCGGGGGCACTCTGTACAGCTTGGGGCCGAACACGGTAGCACTGGCCCTGATTCTGGCGCTGGACTGGCGCTACTGCAATCTCAACCCTCAGACCGAGCTCCAGGTCTTCAAGTCCCACAGCTACATCAGCCGCCTCATCGAAGGCGGAGAGGTCACCGCTTATGGAGCCAAAACGCTGCCTGAAGGCGGCTACTACTCGCTACCGCAACCGTTCGCCGATGGGGCTATTATCATCGGCGACGGGGCCGGTTTTACCAACGCCAGAAAACTCAAAGGACTGCACTATGCCATCAAGTCAGGAATGTGCGCCGCCGAAGCTATTTTCCAGGCTATCGAGGCACAGGACTTCTCCCGCCGCAGCTTGAAATCTTATCAGGACCGGCTGGACGAGAGCTTTGTCATGAAAGATATACGCCGGGCCAGAAACTACCGGCAGGTCTTCAGCAAAACGGGCAGGGCCGGGATATACCTGGGAGCACCTTTATCTCTTGTCCAGCAATGGCTGCCCAGATTGAGCGCCAGACCTGACCATGAAGGTATGAGAAGGGTCAGCCTGGACCGCAAAAATGTCAGCGGTATTGACCGGCTGACGGCCGTCAGCTACTCCGGTACCATTCACCGGGAGGATGAACCTTCTCACATTACCTTCTCCGACCCGGGAGAATGCGCTGGCTGCTACAGGGAATTCGGCTGCCACCCCTGTGAGTCATTCTGCCCCGGGGAAGTTTACAGGTTCGATGGAGATGAATTGATTCTAAGTCCGTCCAACTGCGTGCACTGTCAGACCTGCCGTATAAAGTGCCCTCATCAGGTTATACAGTGGGAGGTGCCGGAAGGGGGCGACGGGCCAAAATATAAGGTAATGTAGCTCAGAGCTTTCATTATTCTCGCCGCTGTTATATTATGATTTCAATTATTATTGGAAGGAGGCAAGAGTAATGCTCTGTGCGAAGTGTAACCATTCCAACCCCGATGAAAACAATTTCTGTGGCAACTGCGGCGCCCCGCTGCCGGCAAACGGACGCGTAACCCTGAAAGACCTGATTGATGTCGGTTTGCTTAAAGCTGGCGATGAACTGACGATAAGCTACCGGGGCAAGGATGTAACTGCGTCTCTTCTGGCCGACGGCAAAATAGCGCGTGAAGGCCAGACCTATGACGGGCCGCTGTCCTGTGCCACCGCGGTAAGGGGGCAGACCTGTGATGGCTGGTTCTGCTGGAATGCCGTAGAGCAAGACACCGGAAAAAGCTATCCTATCAGCCATTACCGGGCGGCCCTGCGTAGACAAAGAGGCGGCTAGTTGAACCCGGTGATAACCTCTGTCGGTTGACTTTTGCGACCGTATCCGATATGCTGTAACCAAACTGAATAACGAACTTTAGAGGTGCCCGAGCGCAAGCGAAGGCTTAATGTGGAAGGCAAGCCCGGTGAGAATCCGGCACAGTCCCACCTGCTGTAACTGAGGGAGACAGTTCACTCAGAAGTCAGAACGCCAGCCTCTACTGTTTGTCGCCTCAGTGGAGATGGGGGAAGCAGTCTATAGTATACTGTGGGAACCCCCTTGTGCTGCACGAGGGGGTTCTTTGCGTTTTTGCATCCTCTCAACTGAGACGTGGCAAGGAAGCTAATAAGGTGTTTACCAAATTGAAAAACGGTAACCGGCTGGTCTTGATTTTGTTACTGCTGAGCGCGGCGCTGGTGTTTTCATTATTTCTGGCCAGTGCCGTCGGGGTGGTGTCCATCTCCCTCCCTGAGATATTACGCATGGCTCTTAACAAGCTCGCTGTTTTTAACCTGGCATCAACCTGGAGAAGCGTGGATGAGACAATTATTTTCCAGATCAGGCTCCCCAGGGTGATTGGCAGCGCCCTGGTCGGGGCAGCCCTGGCTACCGCCGGAGTTCTCTTTCAGGGACTGCTGCGTAATCCCATGGCAGACCCCTATATCATTGGCACCTCCGCCGGTGCCGCTTTGGGAGCTACTATCGCCATGATACTACCGGTCAGCCTGTCTTTCCTCGGCTTCGGGCTGATACCGGTAGCCGCTTTTATCGGCGCGCTGACAACGGTAATCATCGTCTATAACCTGGCACGGGTAGGTAGCAAGACACCAATCATCAGCATGCTCCTGGCCGGATTTGTCGTCAGCGCACTGCTGGCCGCCATTGTCGCTTTCATCATGTCGATCAGTGAGAAGTTTGACCTTGATATTCGGGTGATCTATTCATTTCTGATGGGACACATCTCGGTAAGCAGCTGGGAACAGATAGTCGTTATTGCCCCGCTGATAATCGGAGGTATCATCGGAGCCAGCCTTTTCGCCTTTCGCCTCAATGCCTTTTCACTGGGGGAAGAAGGGGCGGCTTACCTGGGGGTTGATGTCGAACGGGACAAGATACTCATCATGGCATTAGGTTCACTGCTTACTGCCGGCGCGGTTTCCATTAGCGGTTTGATTGGTTTTGTCGGGCTGGTAATGCCCCACGCGGTGCGTTTAAGCATCGGGCCGGACCACCGGCTGCTGTTACCAGCCTCGGCACTGGGCGGTGCCATTTTTGTCGTCATCGCTGACCTCTTTGCCCGGACACTGCTGGCCCCGGCGGAAATACCGGTCGGTATTATCACCGCCCTCATCGGGGCGCCGTTCTTCCTTTATCTGCTGAGATACAGTAGAAAGGAATACGCTTTCTGATGGTCAATATTCAGATACAACAGGCTTACTTCTCGTATAATAATTCCCATCATAATGGGTTTATCCTGCGTGACATTAACCTTTCGGTCAAAGCCGGTGAGATGGTGGGACTAATCGGGCCTAACGGTTCCGGCAAGACTACCCTGATTAAGCTCACCAGCGGTATCCTCAAACCCAAAAGAGGGAATATCAAGCTGGACGGAGCTGACCTGAACCGGATGAGCCGCAACTCTATTGCTCGCTGCGTGGCGGTGGTACCACAACAGTTCCATACCCCGTTTGCCTTTACTACCAGTGAAGTGGTAATGATGGGACGTACCCCCTTCATTAGAACCATCGCCGGAGAGACTGCTGCTGACCGGGAAGCCGCCGCTACCGCTATGGAACTGGCCGGTATCAGCCAGTTTGCCCAGCGCCGTTTCGATGAGTTGAGTGGCGGTGAAAAACAGAAGGTGATTCTGGCGATGGCATTAGCGCAGCAACCTGGCCTTTTGCTTCTCGATGAGCCGACAACGCACCTGGACATCTGGCACCAGGTAGAGACCCTGGAGCTGGTCAAGAACCTTAATGTGAGTCACAATCTTACGGTCATCGCCGCCATTCATGACCTTAACCTGGCTGCCCTCTACTTTGACCGTTTGATCCTGCTCAAAGCGGGCAGCGTTCTGGTTGATGGTACCCCGTCACAGGTCTTAACTGAAGACAGCATCAGAGGCGCTTTTTCGGCATCGGTCAGAGTGGAAAAACATCCGGCAACCGGTGGCCCTCATATTGTCATCGTACCCGGGGAAAGCGCCAACAGGCAGCCAGCCACCATTGATGGAACAAAAAAATAGACCCCCGTCCCAATTACGGGGCAGGGGTCTACTCATGGTAATTCTCCGGTCACACCCGGTATTTTTAATTACAATCCAAGTACCTGGGCCACCCGTTTCCGGTGATGGGTAGGATCTCCCAGGTAGGAGTACATGGTTTTCGCCTTTTTGCTGTATAGGTAAAGAGGGAACTTCTTGTCAACGCCAACACCGGCATGGACCTCATGAGCCAGGTGCCCGCACTCATGGAAGGACTCGCTAACCATCGCCTTAGCCAGTGATATCGATTCATCCTGCTCGCTTTGTGGTTTATTGGCGTCTACCTTCCATAATGCTTCATAGGTCAGCCAGCGGGCCTTCTCCAGGTAGTTTGCCTGTCCGATAATGTATCCCTGCACCCACTGGAAAGCGCCGATAGGCTGGCCGAACTGGACCCTGGTCTGGGCATATTCCACGGTCATATCCAGCAGATGCTGGCAACCGCCGAGCATATAAGCGCAAAGCAGTAATGAAGTTCTATCCATCGGTTTCGCCAGAGCCGCCCAGCCCTTGTCCTTCTCACCCAGGATGTTGGCGGCGGGGACTTCCACCGCCTTAAAGGTTACCTCATTGAGTTTCTCGCCGGTAAAACCGACCAGGTCGCGGCAGGAGATCCCCGGGGCGTTCTTGTCCACCAGGAACAGGGTAATCCCATCCGCCGGGTCACGGCTCTCTTTAGTCCGGGCAACACAGACAATCTGGTCAGCGATCTGGGCGTCATGGACAAAACGTTTAGTCCCGTTAAGCACGTAATTCCCGCCTTTGGCGGTGGCTGTCAGGTGAATACATTCCGGGTCCCAGCCATAGTCAGGCTCCGTGAGTGCCAGGGCCAGTATCTTTTCCCCCTGGGCAATCGCCGGCAGAAGTGCTTTCTTCTGCGCTTCGGTGCCGACTCCGAGGATAAGTGAAGCACAAAGTATCTCGGAGAAGTAAGGGCCGGGTAACAACGCCTGCCCCATTTCCTCATAGAGGATACCCAGGTCCTGTATGCTGGTACCCATTCCGCCATATTCCTCGGGAAGGTCCATCGCCAGCCAGCCAAGGCCAGCTGTCTTGCTCCAGAGCTGAGCGGAGAACCCTGACTCGCTCTCATCTATTTCTTTAACTAATGTCCACGGACATTCACGCTTCAGAAAGTCCCGGGCTGTATTTCTAAGCATTTCCTGTGTCTCAGTAAGAGACAGATCCATTAGATTATCCTCCTCGCAGTTTACATTTATTAGTGGGCGGCGGCCGGTCGTGGGGCACCTCGACCCAGTCCCAGAGCACGGGACATCATGATTTGCTGGACTTCCGGCGTTCCGCCGATATGGGTAACGTCTGCCAGTCGTACCTCGTTAACCATCTCTCCCATCAACACCTGCAACTCGGGGTCATCAATCAAGCTGGCCGGTCCCAGGATATCCATCAGGGCTTTCCCGAAAACCGGTCCGAAGCGTTTTCTGTGCAGAGATGTCTGGGTTCCGGTGTAACGCACTCTCTGTATTTGACCTCGTGCCATCGCGAAGTTACGCAGCGCCCAGAGTCGCCCTACCTGATATTCAGTATAGAGTTGGACCAAAAGGTCCTGGATGATAGGGTCATTACTTATTGGTTTACCGTTACGCAGCGTCTTCTTGCAGTAGTCAACAAAATGCAATACCCGCCGGTTGCGGGGGGTAAGAGAACCTCCTCCCCCGTGCTCCAGATGCAGGGTTGCCTGGGTTACCAGCCACCCTTTATTTTCCGTACCGATAAGATGGTCGGCGGGACAGCGTACGTCCTCGCAGAGAACCTCCCACTTTTTACCTTCCGCAGCGATGAGGTCAAGGGGGATGAAGGTAATACCCGGTAGGTCTGCCGGGATAAAGAAGGCGCTGATATTTTCGCGGCGGGGAGCCTGCGGGTCAGTGACCGCCGGCCAGTAAAGAAAATCAGGGCGGAGCCCTTCCGGCTGCTGCCCGACAAAGACCTTGTCTCCATTGATAACATAATGGTCTCCGTCACGGACAGCCGTGCTCTTCATGGAAGCTTCATCACTACCGGCATCCGGCTCGGTAAAGCACTGGAAACCAAACCACTCGCCGCTGAGCAGCCTGGGCAGGAACTTCTTTTTCTGTTCCTCGGTACCCTGGTCCATAATTCCGCCAGTCATAATCGGGGAGACTTCGTAGCCCCCCGGCCAGCGGTGCTCGTCTCTTACCTTGGCAAACTCCTCAGACAGGACGATACAGTGGTCAAGGTCAAGCCCTCCACCGCCATATTCCGTGGGATAGGCAGGGGCGAACCAGCCTTTAGCGCCCATCTTGCGGTCTAGCTCCCGGCCATACGCGAACATGTCAGCGGACATCCTGACCGGGTCGGGAGGTACAATCGGTTCTTTATAGGCGTGTTCCTCAATGAAGGCGCGTACCTCTTTACGGAACTCCTCTTGTTCCCTGGTATAATGAAATTCAAAATCCATATACCTGTTACCCTCCTTATATTTTCTATTTTGTTTCCGTTTATTACCGGGGCGCGGCCCGTACGGCACTCCGGCCCAAACCCAGAGCACGAGACATCATAATCTGCATGACCTCAGGAGTACCACCGACATGAGTGACTTCAGCCAGCCTGACCTCAAGCTCAACCTCCCCCAAAAGTATCTGCAACTCGGGGTCGCTGATCAAGCTGGCCGGTCCCAGAATATCCAGCAGAACCTTCCCCCGCACCGGAGAAGAACGCTTCCGGTGCAGCGAAGTCTGGGTTCCGGTATAGCGCACCCTTGGTATTTGTCCCTGGGCCATAGCAAAGTTACGCACTCCCCAGAGCCGGGCCACCTCAGCCTCAGTATAAAGCTGTATCAGGATATCCCGGATAATGGGGTCACTACTTATCGGTTTACCGTTGCGCAGCGTCTTCTTGCAGTAATCAATGAGACGACGCTCCAGGTGTTCCCCGGTTGTCAGATGACCTCCGCCACCATGCTCCAGGTGCAGGGTCGCCTGAGTCACCAGCCACCCCTTGTTTTCCTCCCCAATCATGCAATCTGCCGGGCAGCGCACGTCTTCACAGATCATGTGCCACCTCTGGCCGCCGCCGCCACCGACCAAATTCAAGGGAATATAGGTAATGCCCGGCAGGTCTGCCGGGATAAAAAAGGCGCTGATATTTTCATGGCGTGGAGCCTGAGAGTCGGTAACCGCTGCCCAGTAAAGATAATCCGGGCGAGGCCCGCCCACGGGTTCGCCGCCAACAAAGACCTTTTCCCCATTAATGATGTAAACATCTCCATCACGAACGGCGGTACTCTTCATGGCTGCCTCGTCACTGCCGGCTTCAGGTTCGGTAAAACACTGCGCGCCATGCCAATCGCCCCGTAACAATTTGGGCAGAAAGCGCCTTTTTTGCTCCTCGGTACCGTGGGCCATAATACCCCCGGTATGAATCGCGGAGACTTCGGTAGAGCCGGGCCAGCGGTGCTCTCGCTTTATCCGGCCGAATTCTTGAGCCAGTACCACGCAGTGACCGAGGTCTAAACCGCCGCCGCCATATTCACCAGGGTAAGCCGGAGCATACCAGCCCCGCTCACCCATTTTACGGGAAAGCTCCTTACCCCTGACGAACATCTCAGGACTAAGCTGAACCGGGTCAGGAGGGACAATCGGTTCTTTATAGGCATGTTCTTCAATGAAGGCGCGTACCTCCGAACGGAAGGCTTCCAACTCTTCACTGAAATGATACTCAAAATCCATGCACCGCTGCCCCCTTCTTTTTCAGCCAGAATCCGGGATAACAACTGTAGCAGTGGTAACTCTAACACATATTCAAAAACCAGTCAAGCAGCGCCGGATTTTTTCCGCGCGTTGACTTCGCTCGTGCGCGCTGGTAATATTAAACTAGAGGAGGAATAAGCAATGGTAGTAGAGCCGGTTACCCGACTTTCCCTGTTTCCGTTAGAGTCAGAAATCAATGCCCTGGGACACCTGGTAATTGGTGGTTGTGACACTGTAGCGCTGGCGAAGGAGTTTGGCACGCCGCTTTATGTCTTCGATGAGTTCAGCCTGCGTAGCAAGTGCGCCGAATTTAAGGCCGAGTATGGCCGGCGCTATGCTGATATCACCGTCGTTTATGCCTGTAAAGCCTTTGTTAACAAGACCCTGCTGCAAATGTTCCGGGAGGAAGGGCTGGGGCTGGATGTGGTCTCCGGCGGAGAGCTGGGTATCGCCCGGTCGGCCGGTTTCCCTTTAGAAAAAGTCTATTTTCACGGCAATAACAAGTCGGCCGAGGAACTTGGTCTGGCTCTGGACTGGGGTGTCGGACGCGTGGTGGTGGACAATTTCCATGAGTTGAAAATGCTGGGTGAGATGGCACAGCAGAGGGGCCGTGTCGCTGATATCCTGCTGCGTCTGTCCCCGGGGATAGACCCGCATACCCATCGCTATATTACCACCGGTAACATTGACAGTAAGTTTGGCATTCCGCTGGTGAGCGCTGAAGAGGCAGTCACCAGGGCTATGGCCATGCCCGGTCTGAACCTGATTGGCTTGCATTTCCACATCGGCTCTCTCATTTTCGAGATGGAGCCTTATCAGCAGGCGATTGAGGTTACCATTGACTTTGCCGCGAAGATGAGAGAGAAACACGGTTTTGAGCTGAAGGAACTGAACGTGGGTGGCGGCGTGGCAATTCAGTATTCACTGGATTCTCCGGCGTTACCGGTTTCGACTTATGCTGAGACGATAGTAGCTAAGATTAAGAGCCAGTGCTCGAAGTCAGGTCTACCGCTACCCAGACTTGTTGTCGAACCGGGCAGGTCGATAGTGGGGCGGGCCGGGGTTGCCCTTTATACAGCGGGGGTGGTGAAAGATATCCCTGGTATCCGGCGTTATGTCTCGGTAGATGGTGGTATGGCGGATAATATCCGCCCCGCTCTTTATGGATCTAAACAGGAGGCGGTGATTGCCAATAAAATGCGAGAGGAAGATACAGAAAA
>JAUYMF010000183.1 GCA_030698765.1 Dehalococcoidales bacterium | reverse complement strand
TCCTTCTCACTTAACGCCTCAGACTCCGCCTCCACATAGTGTATTATCCCGATGGGACAGACCTGCGCGCATACCGGCTCCCCTAAACACTGGTTGCACTCGAATACCTTGCCGGTGACCGGGTCTGCTGACAGCGCCCCGTAAGGGCATACCTCCAGGCAGAGTTTGCAGCCCTTGATACAGGTCTCAGTATCATGGCTGACTATCCCCGTCTCTTCATCCCGGCTGATGGCGTTTACCGGACAGACCAGCAGGCATTCCGGCTCCAGGCAGTGCTGGCACATTACGGGGACGCATACCCCCTTTTCCTCCTGTTTGATCACCCTTACCGCCGAGTGGCTGCGGCTGAAGGTCTGCGTTTTCTGGAAGGAACAGTGCAATACGCATAGCTCACAGCCGGTGCACGGTCCATAGTCTACAAATAGTACCTTGCGCATTAGCCCTCCTTTGCTCAAAACCGGGGGTTTCCTGTCTTTTAAAAACCAGCCCTCTCCATACCACAGCAGGGACTTAAAGCTAGCCGGTCAGGTTACCAATACACGACCAGATGGCGGTGTCAATATCCTTCTTTGTTCCAGGTCCTGCCGCACATACTCCAGCCCTATTTCATGCAATGCCCCTCCGGTGGGAATGCCGTCATTGTCCCACCCCTTCAGTTCATAATAACGGTCAAGCCATTTGTTGAATAAAGCCCGGTCAATCTGCCGGTGCGGCGGCTCAGGTGACTTCTCATAGAACGTGTCCGCCATGTCGTCATCCTTGCGCCGGATTCCCTCCCTCACGTTATAGGCCCGGACCAGATGGCCGATGCGCTGGGCGATTTCGGTCATTCCAGCCTCATCAATATCCATGCCGGTAGCAGCCGAGACCAGTTCAGCCATCAAAGGACGGTTATTTATCGGCGGGAAGGTTCCGAAGTTCGTCCAGAAGAAACAGAAACCGGTAGCATCAGTGAGAGCCAGGATTTCCTCATTGTAGGACATGAACTGAATCATAGCTTCATAATCCTGCCCGGAAGGGTCAAAATCACTGAGGAAGTATTGCTTAAACTCCTCAGGGTACTGGAAAAAGCCAGCCTTGATATAGGCCTCTCTTTCTTCCCGCGGGCGTTCCCACATTCCGTACGTCCCGCTTAAACCCCGGGTACGGTCAGCCTTATCGATAGTAGCGATGGGCAGCGCCCGGTGGGCCAGTCCCCTGACATCAAAGGGTAAAGGCTCCAGTTTTTTAGTAAGATAGGTATAGTTTTCCGCGCCTCTGCCGATGCGCTGGGCAGCCAGATAGAGACCGTCAGCCAGAACATCACCAATTCCCTGCCGCCGGGCAATTTTTTCAATCAAATCATAGACTATCTCAGGGTTCCCCCATTCCAGCTCCACACCGTCAGTATCCTCTCTGGTCAGGATACCTCTACGGTACAGGTCGATGGCAAAACCGATGTACTGGGACAGGGAAATGTCATCCAATCCATGCTTCTGGCACAGAGCATAATACTTCAGTCCATAACGGGGGTTCATTACCTGAGAATTGATGACGCCGGCGGTATTCCACTGACACTTGCCAGCCACGTGGTAGCCCTCAAAGGCAAATACCCGTTTACAGGGCATGGAACAGTTGAAACAGGCGGCGTCCCTGGTCTTGGTATCCTGGTAATAGCCCTTGGTCATCTTGGAGTAGCCCTTGACCTTCTGCTGCACCTCGGGGGAAACATCACCGCTGAAATGCCCCACCGCCCCAGGATTTGCCGTTACCAGCCCGGCACCCAGCCACATCTCCTTCCAGTTGGCTTCATTTCTGATTATTGACCGCTCAAGGATCGGCTCCGATAACTCAAACAATCGAGCGCCGTTAAAAACATTAACGTCACCGGTACCACGGACGGCTATCGCCTTTAAGTTTTTATCCCCCATGACCACGCCTCCTCCACCCCGGCTGGCGCTAACTGAATAGCTGCCTTCGATACTGGCCGCCGCTACCCGGTTCTCCCCGGCCAGACCGATAGACATGATTTCAATGTTCTCGTCTTTCAGTTCTTCCTGGATAGTCTGGCGGGTCTCGAGGTTACCCTTGCCCCAGATATGGCTGGCGTTACGCAGTTCCACATGGTCATCATCTATCCATAAATACACCGGAACGGGCGACTTTCCCGAAAAGATTATGGTATCATAGCCGGCCTGTTTTAGCTGGGGACCAAAGAAACCACCCATGGTGCAATAGTACTTGATACCCATTACCGGAGATTTGAAGGTAATAATAGTGCGGTTAGCCCCGGGCACCAGCGTGCCGCTGAGGACACCGGCACTGACTATCAATAGATTATCCGGGGAGAAAGCGTCAACCTCAGGAGGGACTCTGTCCCACAAGATTTTGGCGTTGGTCCCTTTGCCCCCGAGAAAGTCCTCGGTCAACTGACGGTCGGTAACTACCTTTTCAATTTTTCCCCTTGACAGGTCAATCTCTAAGGTGGCTCCAGCCCAACCATACCACATTTCTCTCCCTCCTCAGCCAGTCTAGACGCGTCTCAAGCCTGGCTTTAAACAACATTTCTAGTTAAAGTGTAGCTTTGTCCCAGGCTTCTGTCAAATTCTTTTAAGAAGGGGTTAACGGAAAATCCATGAAAAGTCCGGGTTGATATTTTCCCAAGACCCGGCCTTTCAATTCCCGGCAAATCCCGGGGTATCAGAGTTTATCTCTCCTCCACCACGTAGTAAGGTTATCTTGTGTCTTTCATCGGGAGGCTAACGGATAAAACCACTAGCCTCCCTTATCCAGGATTGTTTCTATAAAGCCGGGTACTAGAATCCCATTGACTTCTTTAGCTCCTGGTCAATCCAGACATATTGAGTCCAGGACCAGTAGTTAGTATAAGCTATACTAAATTCACCGTGGTAAGCCTTTAGCCACGGCCACCAGAGAGCGTAGTCCTCCGGTGCCGGAAAGTAGATCTGGAAGGACTGGTCAATAACGTATGGCACCAGTTCCTCCTTCATTATTCGGCGGGCCTCAGGTTCATTACGGACGTAGCTACCCTTAATCCTCTTGCGTATTTCATTGATATAAGGATCGTCAACCATAGCTGTGTTAGGGGTATCGGTAATATTGAAGACCTGGAAGGCAAAGGGTATGAAAGCGGCCGAACTGGCGATAACCGCATGATCGTGCTTCTTGCCATTGGAAACCGAGACGAATACTGATCTTTCTCTTACGTCCGGTATTAGTTCAACGCCAATCTTAGCCCAGTATTCCGCAAATATCGACAGGATATCAATCTGCTCGGTTTCAACGGCTGAAACCAGAACCTTAATTTGGAAACCATCAGGGTACCCGGCCTCAGCCAGGAGCTTCTTCGCCTCCTCCGGATGGTATTCAAAAAGCTTGCGGCTTGACTCCGGTAACTCTTCAACCGGAGTATACATATCCATCCATCCTGCTACGATATTACTGTAATGGGCAAGCAACGCTCCCTCTCCACCATAGTAATCTTTTAAGACCGCTTCATTGTCAAACGCCAGTTGGAGGGCATGTCGCACCCTTTTATCGTACCAGGGCAACTCCGGCTTATCTATCCTGAGTGTTATCCAATTTGGTTGGAAGTGTATACGCTTGTCATACATCAGCCGGGGTTCCCCATTCAGCAGGATCTTGGCATCTTCCAGATTCAAACCCCACCTATCACCACCCAGAACGTCAATTTTTCCGGTGCGCAGGGCTGCCATGCGGGTAGACCTGTCTGAGATTTCCATTATCTTGACATTATCCACATAGGGTATCTGGTTAGAGGGATGAAGGGGGTCTCTGTCCCAGTAGTTAGGGTTCCGAACGAAAGAGGTCACACTACCCGGGATATGGTCTGCCAGCATAAACGGGCCGGTGCCGATGTGGTTCCGCCAATCCCGTACGTCTCCGAATTTCTTGACCAGTTCAACCGGGCCCTGTATAAACTGGAAATCAGCCGTCGCTTCCAGCAGCGTGTCCATATATCCGGGCTGGAGTTTGACCTCCACCGTCCATTTGTCCAGCGCCTTTACTGACACCGGGTGCTCATAAGGCGCCATTCTGGCTTTCCAGGCATACAGGTCTCCTGACGGATAGTTGGGTTCCATGTTATACATTCGCAGAATGGAAAAGACAACATCGTCAGCGGTGAGTTCTCTCCCCCCAAGTAATGCGCTTGCTTCCGGCAGGTTGGGGTTATTATGCCAGCGAACGCCTTTACGGATATGGTAGATGATAGTCTCCTCATCAGGTATTTCCCAGCTCTCAGCGATAGCGCCCCGCCAGCTCTCATACATTTTTTCACCGGGAGGTCCAGTCCAGTCAATCTCTTCAGTTCCGGCCCGCCCCATGGCCCAGTTTCCCTTAACCAGGTCATCATGTGTTTGCATATGGGCATACAGACTGGGCGTATTAGTGTAAACATTATCAAAATACTGTATACGTCCCGCTGCGTTCAGCAAAAAGTTAACCGTGCCGCCATACTGCGGTTTCTCTACCGTCTTTTCCACCGCCGTACCATCTTTCTTTGTCAAGCGCAACGTCACCGTTTCTGCTCCGGGCGTGATCGGCGTGGTGGGAATGGTCGGGGTTGTGGGTGTTGTCGGCGTGCTGGGTGAGGTTGGTGTGGTTGGTGAAGTCGGCGTGGTCGGCGCCGCCGGGGCGCAGGCTGCCAGCACCAGGGAGAACGTCATCAGGAAACTGACTACCGGCCAGACTATTCTTCTTTTCATCCCTTGTCCTCCAATTGAGAATTCCTTTTCTTTACATTTTTAGTTAATAGCTACCCCTACTACTGTGCCGGATTACTTCCGGGTTGCAGACACGGAAGGGGGTCTGGCTGGTACTTAAACTGAAAGAGCTGCTCATCCGTTGGCATACTGCTTTCCCCTGGCGGGGTCAGCAATTGAAATAGCAATCCTCACCATTAATGCCTTAGACTATAGTACCGCAGCGCAATAAATGTCAAGGCAAAAACGGGGATATTGATAAATTGAGCAATAAGATTACTGCGTAAGCAAAATAAACGCTT
>JAUYMF010000182.1 GCA_030698765.1 Dehalococcoidales bacterium | reverse complement strand
CAAGCCAGAAGTTCGCGAGAAATATTCTGGACGAGCTGCAACCAGCGGTTATTATCTCGACGGAGAGGTGTGGGCGGACGGCGAGCGGCCAATATTTCAACATGGCTAACCGGGACATCACCGACTATACGGCGAAGGTTGATTATCTCTTTGACGGACAGGAGAACACGGTAGGGATTGGGGATGGCGGCAATGAGATTGGCATGGGCAACCTGGCGGAGCAGATAAAGAATGTTACTACCCTGGTGAAGAACCCGGCCGTTACCAGGGTGAATAAGCTGATTATCGCCAGCGTGTCTAACTGGGGGGCTTACGGACTCATCGCGTCGCTGTCCCGGCTTCGCGGCAGTAACCTACTGCCATCTGTGGAGTGGGAGAAGGAAATAATCAGGGAGATGGTGGTGAGGGGTGTGGTGGATGGCATGTCCGGCGAGAAGAAGCTGGGAGTAGATGGCTTTGACCTGGAGCAGAATGCCGAGATTCTCGCCCAATTACATAAACTCCTGGCGGCAGATGCATCTTGAGTGGAAAGCACTAAATCCTGATCACGAAATCCTAAACAATACCAAAATTAAAAATCTAAAATGATCGGAATTCCAACTTTTTGGACACGGTAATTTGAACTTGTTTAAGGCAATCTAAAGATGTCATTGCGAGACCATTCTGACCCCGTATCGGTGTACGGGGTAAACTCCGGCGGGAGGCTTCAGCCCGAGTTCAGCGTTCGACTGAGCTCACGCCGAA
Source organism: Dehalococcoidales bacterium (assembly GCA_030698765.1). Lineage (NCBI taxonomy): Bacteria > Bacillati > Chloroflexota > Dehalococcoidia > Dehalococcoidales > Dehalococcoidales bacterium. Next base: position 15,338 of record JAUYMF010000182.1, on the reverse strand, counting down.
GTCCCGAGGGCTTCAGCCCGAGTTCAGCCCGAGGGCGAAGCAATCTGTGTGGGGAAGGGATGGTTGGAAGGGACATAACCTCCCCTCCCGGATTGCTTCGTCACTGCGTTCCTCGCAATGACAAGGGAGCCGTCTTCGGATAATCTCTTGATACTCTAGAGATTAGTATTTAGAATTTCCCGCTCCCAAGGGTCCCTTCATTTATTTTATTTGCTTGACCGGTCTTATTCTGATTCACTATACTACCGATTATTAAAAGTCAGCCCGGAATGGTATCAGCAGAAGGAGGAAAAGAATGGGGTATTTTACAAAGCCGGATAACTATGAGGAGATGGCGGAAAGGTATGGCCGGGGAATTGCCCCGGAATTGCCTCGGGAGGTCTGGCAGGGCCGGATTAGCCGCTGCCAAAGGAAATTGGAAGAAAGAGGACTTGACGCGCTGCTCATCTATACCAATGGCAACTATGTGGGGGGTCAGGAATGGGCACGGTATTTTACCAACTGGGTAGGCGGGGGACCACTCTGGCATGACGAGGTCTACATAATAATACCAGCTAAAGGCGAGCCGACCTGGGTGATGAACTGGCCGCAGTTCGTGGAGATTGCCCGGGAGGGGTCGCCGATGCAGGATATGAGGCTCTACCGGGGAACCGGGGAGGGGACTCTTTCCACGAGATGGGCGGCCCTGCCGCCCCTGCTGCAGGGTCTCTTCAAAGAGAAGGGGCTTGCCGGGAGCAAGGTCGGCTTTGCCCATGGAGGGGCCCAGGGTTCGTGGGGGGACATCACACCGCACCTGGCCTACAAAGCTATTCAGGAAGGCTGCGACAATGTGTTCCTGGTCGAAGCCTCCGACCTTTTATTCGACCTGATAATGGTCAAGACTGATTATGATATCAGGATGATGAGGCAGACCTGTGATTTGCTGGAAGATGCTCTGATGAGTGCCATAGATGCCTGCGGAGATGGTGTCCGTGAATATGAGGTTGCCCTGGCTTACTACCGTACTGCCTGGGAGGGGGGTTCGGAGGCAGCGTGCCGCTCGCATATGCACTTTAATTTCCGCCACCCCAGCTGCGGGGGAGGCAACCGCCCCTTCGAGTCGACCACCTACAAACTGAAGAAGGGGGATATGTTCTACCTTGATGTTGCCGTCAGGTACCAGGGCTATGTCGGGGATACCTCCCGGACTGTAGTCATCGGGGAGCCGAGCAAGGAGCAGCGGCAGGTATTTGAATGCCAGCCTGCGGATGCACCGGGCGATGGCCGATGTCCTCAAGCCCGGCGTCGCCATGGCCAAAGTGTATGATGAGTTCGAGCGGATGGCGCGGGAAGCCGAAAAGCTGGGCTTTAATAACTACCGGTACCACATGGTGCAGACCCACGGCATCGGCATCATGATGAATGAACCACCAGCCTGGAGCCAGCTCGATGTTGTCCTTAGGGAGAACATGATTATCAACCTGGAGCCGTCAGTGTATATCCCCTTCAAGCACCTGGGACGGGTTGAGGATACCTATCTGATTACCAAAGAGGGGCACGAACGACTCACCAGGCTGGACCAGGACCTGTATATCCGCTAGTCTCGCCAGGTAATGCAGTTGGTTGGAAATGGGGGGTGACTTGGTTTACAGAGGGATTCAATTGAATGCCCATCCCCCTGACCCCCTTCCCGCCGGGAAGGGGGAATCAAGTTAAAAGAGAGGGGGGCTTAGCCCCCTCTCTTAATCTCTTCCCCTTCTCCGGCCAGGAGAAGGGATAAAGCGGATATTTCAATAATCAGCCCGACAGGACACCAGTTTTGCCCTGAACCAGTTAATCCGCCCGGCTGTACCAGTTATTAGCTACTTCCGGCAAGCTCCATGCCTCTGCTGAGGGCCGTCATGTTAAGCTCGACCGCTCTGGGAAAACGCTCGCGTATTACCGGTTCCAGCGCTTCCTTGTCCAGGGGCAGCACGCCGGAACCGATGAGAGCCCCGGCCAGAATCACGTTGGCGACAATTGGATAACCCAATTTCTGCGCTTCCTCGGTGGCATTGATGAACCATGATTTCGCCGATAGCTCCCTGATTGTCCGGGTAAGCGTATCCATATCGGGATAATCGCTGTCACCCCGGGCGGCTTCGATGGAATATATCGGCCTCGGGTTTACTATGGTGGTGACCTCCGGATTGCCGTACTGAGCCAGCATCCGCAGGGCTTCCACCGGTTCCAGCGCCAGAATGACGTCAGCCCTTCCGTCAGGGACAAGCGGGCTGCATTGATTTTCTCTGGAGACTCTCACGTAATTCATCACCGAGCCACCCCTCTGGTTTGCCCCGTAGGTCTGCCCGAAAGTGACCATGTAGCCCTGCTGTAACAAAGCATTACAGACAAGCATGGATATGACCACGTTACCCTGCCCGGCAACACCAATGATAATTATGTTGAGCGGGTCCTTAATCAGTGTCTTCATCGTGCGGCTACTTCCTCCACTGTTTCTTTCTCGGGTGATGCTAATTTCTCTTTGATGATGGCTCCGTGCGGGCAGACATCAACACAGACGCCGCATCCGGCGCAAATAACATCGTCAATTTCCGCTTTGCCTGTCTGCCGGTTCCAGGTCAACCCGGTGCAGAGAAACACCCGGTTGCAGAACATGTCGCAACCGCAGTCCTCGCCGAGGCATTTCTCCAGGTCGACGTACACCCTGTAGGGAGCCGGTTCCCGTCTGGCTCTAATCAGTTCACATTCCCGCTGCATGATGACGACCCGGACACCCTTCACGTTTTCAATCATATCCAGCAGGGTTTCCGTAGTCTTGTTAAGCTCAAAGGGGTCACAAAGCTCAACCCGCGCCCCGATGGCGCGGCAGATAGCTTCAATACTCACTTTTTTGGCCGGGTCTCCCATTGCAGTTCTACCCGTTCCGGCATGGGGCTGGAAGCCGGTCATGGACGTGGCGCTGTTATCAAAAATGACCATGAGAACATCAGAATTATTGTAGATGGCGTCAATCAATCCCGGGATGGCAGCGTGATAGAAAGTGGAGTCGCCGCAGAAGGCGACCACCGGCTGGTCGAAACCGAACCGCCCCAGTTTGCCAAAGCCGTTGGCGTAACCGATACCGGCACCCATGCAGCCGCCGGTCTTGGTGATAAAAAAGCTGCCGGCGCCCCCTCCGCCGTAGCAACCGATATCACCGGCGCCGAAGCCCTCATGACCGGCCAGGGCGAGAGCCTTGTGGATTGCCCAGTGACTGGCTTTGTGGGGACAGCCGGGGCACAGGGTACCGCTGCGCGAGGTGACATAGCTCTTGGCGATTTCCTTTGCCTTGCGGTCATATTCAGCATCCCGGGCCTGATAGGTGACACCCATCAGACTGCTCAGCGCATTGATAATCAGGCTGGGGTCAAGCTCTCCATGACCGGGAATATGCCGGGAGCGCTTGCCGTAAAAAGCAGGGTGTGCGCTGCCGGAGGGCATATTACCGACCATCTCCAGAACGGCCTGTTCCACGAAGGGGTGTATTTCCTCAACGAAGAGCACTTTATCAGCTTTGCTCAGGTGTTTTTCTATCAATTTTTCCGGCAGTGGCCACAGGGTACCCAGTTTCAAGATTCCTACTTTATCCTCCAGCTTCAACAGTTTTACGGCATCCATTGAATAGAGGGATGAGGCGCCGCAGGTAATAATCAGTAGCTCGGCTTTATCCGGTCCCACATAGCGGTTGAAGGGTGAGGATTCGAAAATTTCCCGCGCCTTTTCCATCTTCTGGTGAAGCACGCCGTGCGGGTGCACGCCCGGTGTTCTCCCCCGTACTTTAGATTGGTCAAAATAGGCCTTGTGCTTAATTTCCGGTATCTCTCCCAGCTTAACGTTGCCCCGGGTGTGGGAAATCTTACTGACCGTCCGTAGCATACATATTGTGTTCACCTCTTCGGACAGGTCAAATAGCCATTTGGTCATGTCCTTGGCTTCCTGGAAATCACCCGGCTCGAGGAGCGGGATATCCAGCCAGCTGGCTACCGGCCGCGTGTCCTGTTCCTGGGAACTGTTGTGCGGGCCCGGGTCATCGGCGCAGACCAGTACCAGCCCCTTACCGACCCCCCTCATGACGAGATTGGACAAAAGGTCGGAACAAACATTTACCCCGTTTTGCTTCATCGGGGCTATCGAGCGAATACCGGCCAGGGAAGCGGCCGCGGCCGATTCCATGGCTACCATCTCATTTACCCCCCAGTCGGCGTAGATGCCTCTCCGCTTGGCCACCCCGGCGATGGTCGGGAGTATCTCCGATGCCGGTGTCCCGGGGTAGGAAGAAGCAAACCCTACCCCCGCCTCCAGTGCCCCGCGGGCGATAGCCTCATTTCCCATTAATAGTACTGTAGTACCGGGAGCATTTATATCAATATCTGCCATTTTGGTTTTCCTCCTTTGATTGGGACTGATTGTACTCCTTTCTCCATTATTTGCCAAGTATTTTCAAAATAGCTTAACGGGGAGAAAAAACTTAACTGAAAGTCACTGAACTATAACTTTCATTATAATCAAAACCGATAAAATTTTCAAAAAGTTGTATTGTTCAATCACTTTTGTGGTTACGGTAGATAAAAAGGGGTAATCCCCCTTCGGATTTACCCCCTTTAAGTGGAACCGCCTATTCAGTTGGCTGACTGAGATTAGTCTGGCTTTGGTTTACAGCCTTCCGGCAAGCCAGAAACGGCTCTTGGTTCTCATCGTATGGTCACGGCTCCAGGTCATGCACATCACCCGGCAAAGACCGCAGCCGTGGCATTTCTCCTGATCGACGACAATCTCGCCGTCGGATACTTTCAGCGCTCCTGAGGGGCATGCCGGAACACAGAACGGCTCAGCGCAGTGCTTGACACAAACTGTTTTAATCATCCTTTGATTTATACTCCTTTAACCCAGAATCTTGTCGACCTCTTCCCTGTCTGCATCCATCACATAAGGGATGCCGGAAACATCCGTTGCCTCGCGGGTCAATGACATGAGGTCGTTCCTGTCAATATATTCGAGGGCAAACTTGCGTTCGCCGGCCATGAGCTGGCGCAGCCCGGTGGCCAGGCGGTCATAATAGGTATAAATGCCTATGGCTGCCGGTGGGATTCGGCGGAAATCATTGCCGAACTTCTCTTTAAGCTGCTCGGCGGCCGTAAAAGTGCGCAGCAACATCTCATCGTATTCCTGTGCGCCCTGGTAGCTCTCCGTCATTAGTTCACCATGCGTCTTGCCGACCATAGCCGCGGTGAGGGTAGACCGTCCCATGCAGACTGACCTTATGTAAGGGGCGCCGAGGGCTAGCGCCTTGAAGACCTGGTCTTCAAGGGCGATGCCGCCGGCAATGGCGCAACTGGGAACGAATTTGCCCTTGTCATCCAGTCTTTTGAGATATTGATAGAGGAGGCTCTCCAGGTAAACCGTCGGTATACCCCACTCGTTCATCATTCTCCAGGGACTCATCCCGGTACCGCCGCCGGCACCGTCCACCGTAAGCAGGTCAATCCTGGCTTCGGAGCAATATTTCACCGCGCGGGCCAGATCGGCTGGTCTGTAGGCGCCGGTTTTGAGGGTGACATATTTGGCTCCCGCTTTTCTCAGTTCTTCCACTCTTTTCATGAAGGATTCCTCATCGACCATGCCCAGGCGAGAATGCCTCTCAAACTCGGTGATGCCACCGAGACGGTGAGCTTCCTGGACGAAAGGATTTTCCGGGTCGGGGAGAACTATATACCCTCTTTGCTTGAGCTGGAGCGCTCTTTCCAGGGTGGGTAGCTTGACCTCGCCGCCGATATTTTTGGCTCCCTGTCCCCATTTTATCTCGACGCCCTCAATGCCCAGTTTATCGATGACATACTCTTGAACACCAAGCCTGGTATCTTCCACGTTCGCCTGGATGAGCAGGGCTCCGTAGCCATCATACCAGTCCTGGTATACCTTGACTCTTCTCTCCATCTCCGGAGACCTGACTACTCTTCCGTTCTTGAATTCTGCCTTTGGGTCCATGGCGCAGACATTCTCACCGCAGACAAGTACCGCCCCGGATATGGCGATGGCGATAGCCGCGCCTTCCCAGTTTACCCGTGCGATTTCCGTAGAACCCAGGGCGCCGGTGAAGAAAGGCACCTTCATCTTTATCTTATCGGCACCGGCACCAATCTCGGTGGATAGGTCGACGGCGGAGAAAATGGCTTTGTCCGGGTCAGCTTCGATGCCGAACGCGCCTACGCAGCTTCCCTGGATGTTGAAATGAGAGAAATCAACCGGGTAGTCTTTCTCTCCTCCCGCGATGACCTTGCCAAAGGGTTGCGGGTAGATAACTTCTCTCCCTCTAAGCGCTGACCGTCCTACCTCGCAGTACCCCGGGCAACCATCAACACAGGTGACACACAGCCCGGATATGGGAGCCGGGTCTACCCTGGTCGTGGTTACTGTTGCCGCACTGGCATTAGGTTTACTAAAAGACACTGGTGGTTACCTCCTTATATTAGTGGTCTTCCTTCCACTATGGTTCGTTTGTTCCCGGGGTAAATTTGCCCGGAATGCAGAGCATAATTTATTCTTCCGTAAGGCACTGGTGACAATTCTACACTATTTTAGGCGGGATTAGCAAGCGGCCACCGGAAGCCACATTCCGGTTGATTTCCCTGTAAGGGTCCAATTACTGGGACCGCTAAATGAGAAGCGAACTGACCAGCAGCAGTCTTCATTTGACATCCAGTGCCAATTACGCTATTTTGTGCCTGTCTCCACCTGCTGAATAGTCAGATGTAAAGGAAGGTTGAGTATGAAAGATGACGATTCCCGAATACAGTATGGCTCCGATTTGATGGCAGAAATGCTGCGTAGGCTGGACATCAAGTATGCGGTCACGATGCCGGGCTCGAGCTACCGCGGACTTCATGACTCGATTGTGAACTACCTGGGTAATACCGGGCCGGAGGTGATTCTCTGCGCTCATGAGGGTATCGCCGTGGCGATGGCTCACGGGTACGGGAAGGTTGCCGGTAAGCCGGTAGCAGCCATGCTGCATAATGTCCTGGGACTGCTGCACGGAACCATGGCTATCTATAATGCCTGGGTTGACGAAGCCCCGATGCTGGTCATCGGCGGTACCGGGCCGATGGGCATCGAGAAGAGACGTCCGGCGATAGACTGGATGCATACCGCCCTGATTCAGGGGAATGTGGTGCGGGACTACGTGAAGTGGGACGACCAGCCCGGCAGTTTAGCCAGTATCCCCGATTCTTTTCTGCGGGCTTACCAGTTGGCGGTTACCGACCCGCAGGGGCCGGTCTATATCTGCCTCGATGCCAGACTGCAGGAGGAGTTACTTACTGAAAAAATACCCCTTCCTCTGGTGGAGCGTTATCCTCGGCCATCGTCGCCGCAGGTGGATGCGGACACGGTTGACCGGGTGGCAAAGCTGCTGGTGGAGGCGTCAAATCCGGTGGTTATCGCCGATTTTATGGGTAGAAACCCGTCGGCGGTAGTCTCACTGGTGGAACTGGCTGAGCTAATGGCGCTGCCGGTTATCGATGCCGGCGGGCGGTTCAACTTCCCCAGCACCCACCCCCTTGACCTCACCGGTGGCCAGAGGGAACTGCTCCGGGAAGCTGATCTGGTGCTGGCGCTGGATGTCCATCATCTGGACAGGCACCTGAACATTGCCAGGTGGGACACCAGGGAGAGCGAGAATATTATTCCCGCCGGATGCCGTATAGTGCACTTTACCCAGCAACACCTGGGAATGAAAAGCTGGTCTCAAGCCTACGGCAAGCTGGTAGCGGTGGATATACCGGTTACCGCCAGCACCGCCCTGGCCCTGCCCGCGCTCACCGTAGCCTGCCGTGACCTGCTCACTGAAAAGAGGCGTGGTGAGCTGAAAGAAAGGTTTGCCAGCCTTAAGGCTAAACATGAGGCATTGCGTCAACAGTGGCAGGCGATGGCGGAAAATGAGAGAGGGAAAAGCCCCATCCCCATTCCCTGGCTGGTCAAACAGGTGTGGGAAGCGGTCAAGGATGAGGACTGGGCACTGGTCAGCGGGGATATGGTGGGCTGGGCGAGGCGTCTCTGGGACTGGGAGAAACCCTATCAGTATGTCGGTACGGTGGGACTGGGGGGTGGCCTGGGACATTCCCTGGGGGCGGCGCTGGCACACCAGCCGGAAGGACGGCTGTGCATTGATTTTCAGCCGGACGGCGATTTCCTGTTCACTCCGGCCGGATTATGGACGGCAGCCCATCACCAAATACCCATGCTGGTTATTATGAACAATAACCGCTCCTACTATAACAGCGAGCTGCATCAGCAGATGGTGGCGGAGACCAGGAAACGCCCGCTGGAGAAAAGAGTAATCGGTACCCGTATCGAGGACCCCAATGTGGACTATGCCAGCCTGGCCCGCTCCTTTGGTCTCTACGTGGTGGGGCCGGTGGAGAAGCCGGAAGACCTGCTGCCGGTGCTGAAAGATGCTGTGAAGGTCGTCAAGGAGAAGAAACAACTGGCTCTGGTGGACGTGGTTACACAGCGTGAGCGCTGATATGACTACAGATTAGCCAGTGCTAAGTTGCCTTAATAACAGGTAAAAGAAGCTTCTCTCCCCTTGCGGGAGAGATATGAGTGAGGGGTGCATATTCAGGTATCACCCTCACCCTCGTATCAAGTACGGGGCAAGCTTTAGTCCTCTCCCGTTAAGGGAGAGGAAATATTACGGTTAATATTTCTGATCAGGAGTCTAATCAGAAGGGAGGACTATCGCCATGAGAGAGAAGAAAACAAAAGGGTGGGGTAAGGAGGACTATCCTTATCCCGAGGGGGCGGCCTATATCGAGTGCGACGAGTTGAAATGCGTCGGCTGCGGCATCTGCCAGATGGCCTGCTCGGTGCAGCACTTCGGGGTGATTAACAAAGATCTCTCCCGGATTCAGGTGCGCAAATACCTCTTGCCGCTGCCCAAGGCGGTGCAGGTGACCTGTGTGCAGTGCCCTCCCCAGGAAAGGGAGTGCCAGAAAGCCTGCCCGGTCGACCCGCCCGCCGTCTACTTCGACCGGGAGACGCTGCACATGGTCGTTGACGAGGAGAGGTGCCTGGGGCAGGAATGTCTCCTCTGTAAACGCGCCTGTTCCGCCGACGCCATCAGAATCTATCCGTCGCAATCGGACAAGCCCTTCGTCTGTGATTTGTGCGATACCAGGAACAGGGGCAACCGTAACCCGCAGTGCGTCAATGTATGTCCTTACGGCGCCCTCTACTACAAGAGCAGCGCCGCCCGCTTCGGCTACTCGATACACGATATCATGCGCAAGCATGCCGATGAGAAGGCGGAACTGCTTGCCCGAAGGTTATATCCCCTGAAAAAAGAAAGTATGGGCTATCCGGGGTGGAAATAAATGAGCGAAATAAGATTTAATCTGCTGGAAGTAGACCTGACCCGGGAGACGAGCCGGGTGGTGGACGTTACCGATGACGTCAAAAAATACCTGGGGGCCAGAGGACTGGCCAACAAGTTGATATGGGAACTGGTACCGGCGGGTGCCGACCCTCTCGGGCCGGACAATATCCTGCATGTCGGCGTCGGGCCGCTGACCGGCATCATGGGTACCAAGACCATCCTCAGCTTTAAGTCGCCGTTGACCGGCTGGGCGGGGCGCAGCAGCGTCTCCGGCTATATCGGCGACGAGATAATGAGGGCGCGCTATAATGCCGGCATACTGATTAAAGGCAAAGCCAGCAGGCCGGTCTATCTCTACGTCCATGATGACGAGGTGAAAATTATGGACGCCTCCGACCTCTGGGGCAAGTGGAAACAGGAGACGGAAGTTGCTATCAGGGACCGCTTGAACAAGGAGACTGGTGAGATGTTCGGCGTGCTCTGCATCGGCCCGGCCGGGGAAAACATGGTGCGGTATGCCAATGCCACCACCGAGTTTGTCCATTCCGCCTCCAAGTGGGGCTGTGGTGCCGTGATGGGTTCCAAGAACCTGAAGGCTATCGCCGTCAAGGGTACCAAAGGGCCTCTCTACGCCGACCATAAGAAGGCCTGGCAGCTCTTCCGTACCTACGCTACCAGCCCGAAGACGGCGCTGCGCAAGCTGGATGAAAGCCGCTGGGGGCACGCCTCCTCCCCGGCCGCCTTACTCCGCTACGCTAACGAGGGTATCAAGAACAACCACCTGGGCTACCATGAGGTTGCTGAGAGGAGCAGCTATTTCGAGCATAACCTCAAGTACTATGCCTGGACGGACGGCTGCCCCGGCTGTGCCGCCGCCTGTTTTGTGCCCTATTTCAAGAACAGCCCGCAGGGCGCTTTCGGAGGGGAGTTCCGCCATGACAACCTGGGCGGCTTCAATGCCAATATCATGCTCGGCTTTGAAGAGATGATTGAAATCGCCGCCCTGGAAGACGAGCTGGGCATGGATGGTGAAGAGCTTGGCGGCATCGTAGCCTGGGCGATTGACCTTTACGAGCACGGCATCATCAGCAGAGAAGACCTCGGTGGACTGGAACTGAAGTGGGGGGATGTAGAGTCGACCTGCGAGTTGATGAAGAAGATTGCCTACCGGGATGGGCGTGCGGCGGCCGCCCTGGCGGATGGGTTCCGGCGCGCCTATCAGGTGTTTGGCGAGAAGTCGAAGTGGTACGCTTTCGAGGTCCATGGCTGCGCCGCGCCGACCTATGATGTCAGGAACAGGTATCACGGTATGGGTCTGGCCGCCGGTACCAGTCACAACGGCGCGCGGATGGGGTCGGGAATTGACTCCGCTTTGAGAGAGGCGGCCACAATCTGCAATTTTGCCATGCCTCCCTTTAACCAGATATGGGGTCCCGATGAGGTAGTGGTAAAGGAGTTCTTGAACGCGGTCTGCGGCTGGGAGGTGACACCGGAAGATGTCAAGCAGATAGCGTTGCGGAACTACTACTTCAACCGCTGCCTCAGTCTCCGTGAAGGATACCGCCCCGATAAGGATGACACTCTGCCGCCGCGTGCCTTCGATGAGCCTATCACCGATAAGTACGGCACTACCTGGGTGTGGGACAAGTCCGAGTTTGATGACGAGAAGCGGAAGTACTACGTGGAGAAACTGAAGCTGACCGAATCCGGGCTGCCTCCGATGGATGGCCTGCAGCGCCTCGGCCTCGACTTTGTCATCCCGGTGCTGGAGCCGATGGGGGTGGTGGGGTAGATTGGGAACAGGAGGGAGACCTCTATTAGTCAGGGGGAGTTAGAGCTTATCTGAAAACGGTTTCTTCGTCATTGCGAGGAACGAAGTGACGAAGCAATCCGGGGGATGGCGTTCCCACCTCCCGGATTGCTTCGCCCTCGGGCTGAAGCCTTCCGACTTTGTCAGAATGGAATCGCAATGATATTTTCAGACGACCTCTTATCAAAAATTATCTCTGTTTCTGAGAGAAGGGTATACAGGGGGTGAGGGTGCCTGATGATAATCTTGCAGTAAAACCGAAGTTTCCGAAAATTGAATACCCCCTGTATAATATAATAAGAGGTGGCTGACTGTAATCATGGCTAAGGTGAAACTGGAAGTCCTGCTGGCGCTGGCGGAGACACTGGGTATGCCGGAGACCAGCGAGGAAAAAATTGGGGAGTCGGGGGACGGAGCTACTCCGGTCAGGGATATGCTTGTCCGTCTTGCTACCCGCTACCCGCGCTTCAGCCAGACGGTGTTTGATGCTGATACCCGCAGGATGACCGGGCGGGTGGCGGTCTTTTTTAACGGCCGTCCCCTGGAGTTGACCGATGACGGGCTGCAGACCGGGTTAAAAGACGGTGATACGCTGACCTTCGTCCCGCTTATCGAGGGGGGATAGTGACAGATGCTTGATCGCAGTCTGAGAGACCGCTACTCCCGGCAGACCATGTTCCCGCCCATCGGGGAAGCCGGACAGGTGAAGCTGAACAACAGCACGGCGATTGTCATTGGCTGCGGGGCGCTGGGCAGCAACATCGCCAACTTGCTGGTGCGGGCTGGTGTCGGCAGGGTCAGGATTGTCGACCGTGATTTCATTGAATACCACAACCTTCAGCGCCAGGTGCTCTTCGACGAGGACGATATCAAAGCCGGACTGCCCAAGGCAATCGCCGCCGAGCGGCACCTTAAAAAAGTCAACTCTACCGTGGCAATTGAGGGCATTGTTGCCGATGTCAACTACACCAATATCGAGCGGTTTTGCCGTGATGCCGACGTGATTCTGGACGGGCTGGACAACTTCGAGACCCGGTTTCTGATAAATGATGTTGCCTTAAAGCATAAAATACCCTGGGTCTATGGCGGTGCGATTGCCTCCAGCGGCATGACCATGACCGTAGTACCGGGAGAATCTCCCTGCCTGAGATGCCTTTTCTCGGTTGTTCCCGAAGGCGGTAACAGCCTGACCTGCGAGACGGCGGGAATAGTGGGCACTGTCCCGGCGATTATCGGTTCACTGCAGGCAACCGAAGCGATAAAACTGTTGATTGGGGCGGAACCGGTCAACCGGGGACTGACCGTCATCGATGCCTGGAAGGGGACGTTCAATAACCTCAAGATAGAGTCTCGAGCTGACTGCCCGGCCTGTAACGGCAGGTACGAGTTCCTGGAGACGAAGTTTGTCGTCAAGACCACCTCGCTCTGCGGGCAGTCCCGGGCAGTCCAGGTGCTCAACACCGGATTGAGCCGGGTGGCTTTCGACGATATGGCTGAGAGGCTGCGCCCGGCGGGTGAGGTGACCTATAACGAGTTTATGCTCCGTTTCACGGCAGACGGGTACGAAATCTTTGTCTTTCCCGACGGCCGCGCCATCATCAAGAACACCAATGATGAGGCTAAAGCCAGGGAGCTTTACGCTAAGTACGTTGCCGGGCTGGAGTAGTATTCCATCCGCCTAAAAGCCAGGCGAATGACCTCATTCCTTGGGGAAGAGATTGAAGAGAGGCTGCTTTACAATTAGAGTTTTCAATAACCACCACTCTACCGGATAATCACGTCATTGCGAGCGTAGCGAAGCAATCCGTGAAGCGGGGAAACGGATTGCTTCGTCACTGCGTTCCTCGCAATGACAGAAAGGCTCCTTTGGACGGTTTCCCTAGAGGATGGGTTCCCCATTCCTGACGAAGACTATAGGCATTATCAGAACTCGTCCGAGTTGAGGCTTAAAAGCTGCTCATAGCTGAAAACGGGGCCGTCCCGGCAGACGTACAGGCTGCCGATGTTACAGCGACCGCACATTCCCACCCCACACTTCATCCTCATCTCCAGCGAAAGCAGTATTTTCTCCGGGGAGAACCCCAGTTCATTGAGTACAGGTAAGGTGAACTTTATCATTGCCGGAGGGCCGCAGACGATGGCGTAAGCGTCCTTGGCATCGGGAGCGACCTCTTTAGTGATTGCCGGAACAAACCCGACGTGCCCCGCCCATCCCTCCGCCGCCGTATCGACAGTGAGATGCAGGTTGAGATCGGTTCTTTCGCCCCACTGCTCAAGGTCGTCCCTGTAGAGCAGCAGTCCCGGCCTTCTGGCCCCGTAGATAATGGTAATTTCACCGAAGCTGCTGCGGTTGGTCTCGTCTATTAGAAAGTGGGTGAGCGCTCTCAGGGTGGAGAAGCCGAAACCGCCGCCAATCATGACGATATTCTGGCCCTTGAGGGTCTCGATGGGGTAGCCGTTACCCAGTGGGCCCCTGACCCCCACCATCTCTCCGCTCTCCAGGTTGTGCAGGGCGGTGGTTACCACCCCTGCTCTGCTGACGGTGAACTCGAGGTGTCCCGGCTGAGACATGGCCGCCATGCCGAAGGGGGCTTCTCCCTTGCCCAGTATTGATAGCTCGGCGAACTGCCCGGGGATAAAGTTGAAGTTGCCCTCCCCGTCTTTGCTGACAATGGACAGGTGGAAGGTCTTGACCGAACTGTCGTCGGTCTCCACCACTACTTTTTCTATCTTCGCCGGTACGGGCAAATACGGGTTCTTCATCCGCTGGCTTTCACCTCCAGGATAGTGTTGACGACCCGGCGGATATCCAGGTTCACCGGGCACTCGGTGACGCAGCGGCCGCAGCCCACGCAGCTAATCCGGCCGTGATGGTCGACGGTATAGCTGAACTTGTCCATTACCCGCTGCCGCAGCCTCTCTTTGACAGTGTGCCGGGGATTCATCCCGGAAGCCTGCAGGGTGAACAGGGGGAACTGGCAGGAGTCCCAGATGCGCAGTCGCTCGCCGCCATCCCCCGCCCTTTCATCGACGATATCAAAGCAGTGACAGGTGGGGCAGAGATAGGTACAGACTCCGCAACCAAGGCACTTCTCCGCCAGCGAGTGCCAGACCGGGGCGGCGGAGAGGCTGTCCAGTTTTTCCTTCAATCCTTCGGTATTCAATACGGGTGGTATCGCGGCTTCAGCGTTGCCGGTTACCTGTTGTGCCAGAGATAGCTCGTCTTCAGTGGCAGCAACGGTTTCGGGGGCGTCGGCCAGCAGTTGTCTCCCCCGGTCGGTTAGTGCCTGAGCAAGATATTCATCGCCGATATCGGTCAGCATGATGTCCGAGCCTTCGGTGGAGAACGGGCCTCCGCCCACCGAGGTGCAGAAGCAGCCCGCACCGGGCTTCAGGCAACCCAGGCTGACCACGATGGTATTGGCTCTCCTTTGCAGGTAGTAGGGGTCTTGATACACTCCATCGAAGACCCTGTCCAGAAGGGTAAAGCTTCGGGCGTCACAGGGATGGATGCCGAAGATTAACCGGGGCTTTTCCGGGGCGGGTGGCACCTCTATCTTGTCGGCGTCTTTAGCCGAGCTGTAGCGGAATAGCGTTTCTTTCTGGGCGAAAAGCGCCCTCTTGGGGGGTATTTTCGAGTTGTGATAGTCGAGGATGGCCTCATCGCCGGAGGTTATTGCCTCAAAGAGGATAATGCTATCCCTCTCCACCGGCGCCAGTATTTCATATCCGGCGCTCAGTCTATTGAGCAGATTGGCGATATCTTTTTTCTGAATAATTCTGGATTCCATACCAATAACCTGTCTCAGGGATTTAACATAAACTTATCCGGGTCATCGGGTCTGAAGGTGGCTAAGGGGGCCAACTCCTCCAGGCTCATTCCGGCTTGATAGCTGAAGAGGTTCTTGACGTCTCCGACCAGCTTGGTGTTCAGCTTGCGGATGTCTACGCCCATAGGGCAGGCGCGCTCGCAAGCGCCGCACTCCACGCAGCGTCCCGCCAGGTCGAAGGCGCGCATAATGTGGAAGATGGCGGTATCGCTGGCGCTGGTCGTCTTGCCGACCCACTGCGGCCGGGAACGGTCGACAAAGCACTGCTGGCAATAGCAGAGGGGGCAGGCATTCCGGC
This sequence comes from Dehalococcoidales bacterium, assembly GCA_030698765.1. Classification (NCBI taxonomy): domain Bacteria; kingdom Bacillati; phylum Chloroflexota; class Dehalococcoidia; order Dehalococcoidales; species Dehalococcoidales bacterium. The sequence goes on along the minus strand of JAUYMF010000182.1, from coordinate 6 downwards.
AGGCAT
>JAUYMF010000181.1 GCA_030698765.1 Dehalococcoidales bacterium | reverse complement strand
AGGGGCCGGTGGGGCGTTCCTTCACACGTATCGGTGATGACGCGCAGGGCTTTGTCCGTTACCGTGTGGAAACGCTCATACCCTGGGAAGAACTCAAGGAGAATGGCGTCTGGGTGGGGCCAGCTTATGAATATTACAAGTATGATCGTATCTTCGAAACAACGTCTAAGAAATTCGAGTTTTATTCCGGGAACCTGGAGAGACAGCTCCAAAGCATTGGGAAGAGTGCCGATAGCAGACTGGCTTATCTGCCCCATTATGAAGAAGCACAATCGTTAGGGAATGAAGTAGACTATCCTCTGCTATTGTCTACCTATGAGCCGGTGATGAATATCGAGAACGGCAATCAGAATTATCCCTGGGCGCAGGAGTTCTTCCTGGTGATGCACGGCGCCGGATGGACTAACTTCGCCGAGATGAATAGCCGTACCGCCCGTAGCCTGGGGATTAAAGATAAGGACACGGTCTGGGTGGAATCTGCCTCTGGTCGAATCAAGCTAACGGCCAGGGTCATTGAAGGGATGCATCCCCGGGTGGTCAGTATCGCCGTCGGCCAGGGGCATTATGCGGGTGGAGTATGGCAGAAGGGTATCGGCGTGAACCCTAATGAAATTATCGGCGTGGACTATGACCGCTTGAGCGGGCAGTCGTCCTTTTTTAATACCAGGGTCAAAGTTTACAAGGCGTGAGGTAGTAAATGGCAAGATGGGGGATGGTTATTGACCTGGACAAGTGTGCCGGTTGCCAGGCATGCTCGGTCTCCTGTAAAACAGAAAATGACGTTCCCCACGGCTCCCCTGAGGAGCATATCAGGAGGACGGCGCCTTTCTGGCATAAAGTGATTGCGGTAAGTCGCGGTGAGTATCCGGCGGTGGGTATTGACCTGATACCTATGCCCTGTATGCACTGTGATAACCCTCCCTGTGCCACGGTCTGCCCGGCAAAAGCGACCTACCGTCGTGATGACGGCATCGTTGTTCAGGACTTCCGGCGCTGTATCGGCTGCAAATATTGTATGATTGCCTGCCCTTACGGAGTGAGGAATTTTAACTATAAAGAACAGGCGGAGAAAGAATACCACCGCCCTGACCTGCCCCCCAACCGGGCAGACCGGGGCCCCTGGCCCTTCCCCCGGCGGCTGCACGGCGTGGTTGAGAAGTGTACCTTCTGTTTTCACCGGGTAGACCAGGGAATAAAGGAAGGTAAAGAGATTGGCGTTGATGTGGTACCGGCCTGTGCTGAAGCCTGCCCGACGCGGGCGATATCCTTCGGCGATCTGGATAATCCTGAGAGCCAGGTAGCAAAGCTGCTGGCGACCAGGGAGGCATTTCGACTCAGAGAAACGATGGGTACCAAACCAAAAGTGTATTATCTCCCCAGGTAAAAGGACAAGCGATGGCTTTAGAGTACTCGGCAGTTGAAGGTAAATCGAGGAACTACTACTTGTTGGTGGGAGTTCTGGGTGCATTGGTGCTGGCCGGGCTGGCCAGCTTCATCATCAGCTATCTGCAGGGACACCAGGTCTTTGGCGGCAGTAACGTTGTTCCCTGGGGAATGCCTATCGTCTTTCTTATCTATCTCATCGGGCTGAGCGCGGGCTCGCTGATAATCTCCTCGCTGACCTATGTTTTCGGGCGGGATGAGTATAAGCCTATCGCCCGTATGGCCGTGTTCATGGCTATCGTCCTTATTGTCGGCGCGCTGATATTCATCATGGTTGACCTGGGCCGCCCGGAGAAGTTCTGGCGTTTGTTCATGTTCTTCTACCTGAATAACATGACTTCCATGTTCGCCATCAATGGCATTCTTTATGGTGGCTATCTTACGATTAGCCTGGTCTACCTGGGGCTTATCTTTGCCAATCAACTGAAACTGGTCAAGATAATGGGGACAATCGCTGTGGGCTGGGCGAGCCTGGTGCACATGGGTACGGGGGCAATCTTCGGTTTCGTGGCCGCCCGTGAGACCTGGTTTTCCCCGGTAAGGCCGCTGGAATTCCTGGCGGCGGCGCTGACCTCCGGGTTAGCCCTGCTGATCGTTGCCGTGACGCTCACCCTCAAATTTACCGGCCGGGAAGTCAAAAAGGAAATGATAACCTCTCTCGGTAAGCTGCTAACCGCGTTCATTATTGTTCTACTGGTGCTGGTCTTTGTCGATAAAATGACGCATTACTACGAACCACACCGGGAGGCGGCGGCCTACATGCTGGCAGGTGCCGGTAGCTGGGTCTTCTGGGTCTTGCAGATTGGCATGGGCGCCGTCATTCCCCTGGCAATCCTGTTCAACCCGCGACTGAACAAGACCGTGCGCTGGATAGCCCTGGCGGCGGCTTCTGTGGTGATTGGCGTTTTCTTTGAGAGGTATTACCTGGTAATCACGGGGGCGGCTTATCCACTGGACTTCTATCCGGGGGAAATAGAGGGGGTGTGGGGGGTAACAGGTTCCTTCCCGGTAACTCCAGTGGAGACCATGATGTCGGTGGGAATCATCGCTTTACTGGGGCTTGTTTTTGTGCTGGGCTTGAAATATCTGGAACTGCTCCCGCCGCTTGAGGCTAGGGCTGAAGCGCCTCCGGCGAAGGTAACAGCAACCGAAGCAGCCGAGGTGAAAATAGAGGAGAAACCCGCCGCGGCGGAGAGCCAGGCTTCTTCAACCTAGGCTGAACCCGGATCATGAATGAAGCTGGTGTCAGCCTTTTGAATAGCAAAGGATTAGTGACAAGACAGTGATTGAACAGGAAATTGGTCACGATAGACTCAAGTTACGCTTCGTAAAGCCTGAAGGTAAAATCAGCCGGCGTGAACTTCTGAAGCTGGTTTTGCCTCGTTATGAAGTCATACCTTTTGTTGATGCCGCTTTGTGCCCGGGTAAACAGGATTGCGGGATTTGCCAGGATACCTGCCCGCTGAGTGCGATGATGGTTGAGGCGGGTGAGATTAAAGTTGATACTGCTTTGTGTTCCGGGTGCGGAGCCTGCGTCGCCGCCTGTCCGTTCCGGGCGATAAGTTATCCTACCTTTTCTCTGGAAAGTCTGGATGAAGAAATGGGGCGATTGCTGGCGGAGAATAGCAGTCCTTCTCCGCAGCCGGGTATAATCGTTCTTGCCTGTCAGCACTGCTCACCAGTGCCTGATGAGCGGCGGGCAGCGCCAACTCTGTCCGCTAACGTATTGCCCCTGACTATTCCCTGCCTGGCGATGGCTTCGCCCTGGTTGATGCTGCGTGCTTTTGACAGGGGAGCTTCAGGACTGGCGCTGTCAGGCCAGGGGAAATGCCATGATGGATTGAATCCAGGTATCTGGGAGCAGAATGTCCGCTTTGTCCGGGAACTGCTTGGTGCCTGGAATAGTGAAACGCAGCGTATCGGGATATTCGGTATTACCGGTGATACGGCCGGAATGGAAACTGAACTGGAGCGGTTTGCCGGAGAAGTAACCGGCCTGGGCCCCACGCCGTTAGCGGAATCTGAGCCTTCAACGGTTCCCGCCGAAGGTTTACTGCTTCCGACGCTCATCAGAGGTTTAAGGGATAAGCTGGGGGTAACGGAAACCGGAACAGTAGCTGCGGGCACGGCTCCTTTCGGCAGGCTGGAACTGGACTGTTGCCGCTGCATTGGTTGTGGTCTGTGCGCGCGTGACTGTCCGACAGAGGCGCTGACGGCTCTGTTGAATGATGAGACCGGAGACTATCAGCTGCTCTTCCGGCATGATTTATGTGTCGGCTGCGGCAGGTGTGTTGAGGTCTGTCCTGAAGATTGTATTCGCCTGGAGCCTGTGCTCGAACTTGATAAACTGGATAATCCCGCTGTGGTAATTTTTACCGACATGATGGTAAAATGCCGCGAGTGCGGTAACACTATCGGCCCCCGGGCGCTGGTAGCCGGATTACAGGAAAAGTTATCGGCAATGGGAGAGGCGATGGCGGCACAGTTTGAACTCTGCCCCGAGTGCAAGGTTAAGGCTCACTACGGCTATCAGGAGACTGCTCCTTCCGCTGAAGGCAAATCAGGTTGAGGTCTGCTAACATATGGATATGTTGCTCAGAGTAATTGCCATTATTGTTGAAGTAAGTATACTGGTAGCCATATTTTATGCCTTGCTCAACGGGGTACGGCTTATTATCTTTGACTTCGGTCTACGCGAAAAATACAGGAGACTGGTAAACATGGCACTGATGATAGTCGGCGTCATTGTCACCGTCTTTTTTATCTCGCACTTAACTTTGTTATATCCGACTATTGGCGCCGGATAGGCAGGAGGACAGTTTGGAGTCTTTACGGGAGCTTTTCTGGGCAGGGCAAGAAGTTTACATAACACAGGTATTTATGCCCATCATAATTGCTGTTGGTATTGCCTTCCCGGCCATTATCGCTCTTTTCGTCTTCGGCTTTATGCGGCGCTATCGATTGTGGAAGATTGGTCAGGCGGACAACCGCACGGACAACTGGCCTACCCGGCTGATGACGACCCTCGCAGTGGGTCTGGCCAACGTCAGGATTGTGAGGCCGAAAGAGCTATACCCCGGGGTAATGCATACCCTTATTTTCGGAGGTACGGCTCTCCTCTTTCTGGGAAAGATAATCAGACTGTTCTCCTTCGGCGGGCTGACGATACCCCCGCAAAGCATCTTCCTGTATTCTTCCTTGATTGCCGAGATTGGCGGCGTGTTCATTATTGTCGGCGGGGTTATGGCTATTTACCGTCGTTATATCCGAAAGCCGTCCCGGCTGGACACCAAGCCTGATGATAGCCTGGTCTTTGTCTGGGCGTTCCTGCTGGTGCTGACCGGCTTCATGATAAAGGGGTACCGTATTGCCGTCAGTGATATCACTCCTCCCGACTGGGCGATGTGGTCGCCGGTGGGCTATCTTATCTCCTATATCTTTCCTACCTTTATGACCGAAGCTAAAGACGAAATCCTGGTCTGGCACCGGGTGTTAATTCACACCATCCCGGCCCTTGTCTTTCTCGGTTATATCTGGCTGAACCGTTCCCGTTTGCAGCATATCGTCTTTTCCCCACTAAATGTATATTTCCGGTCGCTGAAGCCGAAAGGCGCCCTGAACCCTATCGACCTGGAGACTACGGAGACCTTTGGCGTGTCCACTATCGAGGGCTTTACCTGGAAGCAACTCCTTGACCTTGATTCCTGCACCCGCTGCGGGCGCTGTCAGGATGCCTGCCCGGCCTTCTTCAGCGGCAAGGCGCTCAATCCCAAGAAGGTTATCCAGGACCTTAAGGAACACATGAATGAAACATACCCGATACCACTGGTAAGGAAGGCTATCGAGTCCCGCAAGGACATGATTTCCGAAGCGATTACTGACGAGGTAATCTGGGACTGCACCACCTGCCGCGCCTGCCAGCAAGCGTGCCCGGTCTATATCGAGCATGTTGACAAGATGATAGATATGCGCCGCAGTCTGGCCATGGAGCGGAGCGAGTTCCCCGAATCCGCGCAGGAAGCGCTCAAGAGCCTGGGTACCAGGGAACATCCGTGGCGGGGGACTACCGCAACCCGAACTGACTGGGCGGAGGGACTGGGAGTGAAGGTGCTTTCCGAGGACAGCAATATTGACATTCTCTACTGGGTGGGCTGTACGGCGGCACTGGAAGACCGCAACATGAAGGTAAGCGCGGCTACGGCTAGAATCATGCAGGCGGCAGGGGTCAACTTCGGCATACTGGGACTTGAAGAAAGCTGCTGCGGTGACCCGGCACGGAGAATGGGCGATGAATACCTGTTCCAGACCCTGTGTCAAAAGAATATTGAGATCTTAAAATCGTACAATGTCAGTAAGATCGTGACTACCTGCCCTCACTGCTTTAACTCCCTCAAGAATGAATACACGCAGTTCGGCGGTAACTTTGAAGTCGTCCACCATACCCGGTTCATCACCGATTTGATTAAAGACGATAAGCTGAAGCTGGGCGGGCTGGATGTGGAGAAGGCGGTAGCCTACCATGATTCCTGCTACCTGGGGCGTTACAATGATATCTACCAGGAACCCAGGGATATTCTGGGCGCTATCAGTGGTATTAAGAAGGTAGAAATGGCCCGCTGCGGGTCAACCAGCTTCTGCTGCGGCGGGGGAGGCGGGCACATCTGGATGGAGGAAGAACCGGAGAAGCGGGTCAACGTAAAACGGACTCAGGATGTTATTGACGCCAAAGCCGATATGGTGGCTACGGCTTGTCCTTACTGCCTCTCCATGTTTGAGGACGGTCTGAAGACCAAGGAAGTGGCCGAGACGGTAAAAGCCATGGACCTGAGCGAGTTGGTGGCTCAGGCAATGATTATCCCCGGGGATAGCCTGAAAAAAAGCAGTTAGCCTTCCCGGCATTACACGTTCATGTCATTTCTTGCCGAATATTTGTCCCGTCTACGTCCTTTTTTCTTCGCGCCGTGATTGTCCGACCCCTGTCGTGTTAATTGGTTTGCAGTATTGAGATGTCATTGCTAGTGTCCTGTGAGGCTAATCATTGACCAATTCTCATTGTCATTCCGGACCTGGTGCCTGTCGCCAGGACAGACTTGATCCGGAATCCAGGTGGGGTTGTACGACTGTATTCCCGTTTTCGCGGGAATGACCTATTATTTACCTGACGCGACGCTAGTATATTTATTGCTTCGTCCCTCCGGCTTCGCCATGATATTACCAACCAGGACCAGATAAAACCTTTGGAAAATATTGATGTCCGGGAATATTATCTGAGGGATGTAATACCTGTCTACCTGACTGGTGGGGATGTTATGCAGTAAATAAATGCCGTAGCGTATATGCTGATTATACCGAGGCTAGGTGGGACTGTGTACCGAGCCTAGTTGTTTGAAAAAAGACTCGGTAGGTTTCACCTAGTGTGGTGCAAAGCAAAAATAGCTTAGTTAATCATTTCATCCATTCCGGGCCCATATCAGGTACGGGATAAACTCCTGCCGAATCCAGCCGTCACCGCCCTAACTGGATACCGACTCCCGTATCGGAGTGCGGATAAGCTCAGTCGGTATGGTTATCGGGCATATTAGCGAAGCTTTAGACATACTACATAGAAAGAAGGGAGACCTCATTAGGGTCTCCCTTCTTTTCGAAAGCTTTATCTTTGTTTTGTCTTACCGGATGGTGGCTCCGGGTACATCCTGGCCGGTCAACTGTTTGTAGGTTCTCTGTAGCACTTCAACGGAGTAGGCGGTGTTGTGGACACCTCCACTGCCGTCACTCTTAACCAGGTAGTAGTTCCAGAAAGCCTTAAGCTGAGCGTCACTGAGCTTCATTTTATCGAAACCGCTGCCGGGGATATTGCCCTTATCATCCCTGGGCAGTTGTGCCTCAAGCAATTTGATAAGGCCGTCAATCTCGTCCTGGATACCTTCGGTAGCGCCGTCACCATCGTAGTCACCGTAAGCCTTGCGGTTGAAGCTGGTTAGAGGCGAACCGGCATGGCAGCCGTCGGTATTACAAGATCCCACGTTTTCAATCTCCTGTCCCTGGTAGGTACCGGTCATATTCCAGGTATGTCCGCCGGCAGTGTTAAGGAGGGTTTCACCGTGGGAGACGATTACCTCGTTGTTATCAGCTACGGCTCCTTCGGGAGCGGCCGGGTTAGATGCCATGTGGCACTGGATACAACCCTCCTTCACTACTGATGCATGGGCTGACTTGCCGTAATCACCCTGGTCGTAGTCAAAGGCGGCGGCGGTGATGCCGTAGAAGTTATCTGCCTGGGTATTACCATGAGGCCCGCGACTGTTTTTCTTTGCCAGAAAATCAGCCTTGTAAACCAGGTCTCGCTTGTTGGCGTGACAGGACACGCAGAGGGCGGACTCCTCGGCGTCCACGGTAACCCCGTTGGGCATGGTTACCTCACCGCTGAGGCGGAGCTGGTGAGAAAGCGGTCCGTAACGCCCTTCCTTCGGTTCGGTAAAGGCATGGGGGTCATGGCAGGCGGCGCAGGCTACCGGCGGCTGGTCACCCGGCGCCAGCAGGTTAGCCGGTTTCTCGG
>JAUYMF010000180.1 GCA_030698765.1 Dehalococcoidales bacterium | reverse complement strand
ATCCGGAACATCCGCCAGGACTCCTCTTTAGCTAAATCATTTATTTCATAGTCGTTAGGCATATTCCCCCCTTTTTAGAGGTAAAATTTAATTGTGCCTGTTCTCTTTACTCCGCCCCCGACGACCAGTATTTTAATCTTATTTTGAACCTATCACTCCCACTCTATCGTTGAGGGGGGTTTGGAGGTAATGTCATAGACGACGCGGTTGACCTGGGGGACTTCGTTGACGATGCGGTTGGAGATTCGTGCCAGCAGGTCATAGGGGAGGCGCGCCCAGTCAGCGGTCATAGCGTCTTCGCTGGTGACGGCACGGAGAGCCACCAGATAGCCATAGGTACGGTAATCGCCCATCACCCCCACGCTTTTAACGTCGGTGAGCACGGCAAAGGTCTGCCAGGTTTGCCGGTAGAACTGCGCCTTTTTAATCTCGTTCATGACAATGAAATCGGCCGAGCGCAGTATCTCCAGCTTCTCTTTGGTCACCTCGCCAATAATGCGAATCGCCAGCCCCGGACCGGGGAAGGGCTGCCGCCAGACCATTTCCTCCGGCAAGCCCAACTTCAGCCCCACCTGACGCACCTCATCCTTAAACAGATAGCGCAGCGGTTCAATCAGGCTGAGCCTCATCCTGGCGGGCAGTCCGCCAACGTTGTGATGGGTTTTTATCTTGGCGGAGGCAGTGCTCCCGGAAGCGGCACTCTCAATAACATCGGGGTAAAGGGTCCCCTGGGCCAGAAAATTAACCTCACCTATTTTGCCCGCCTCTTCTTCAAACACCTTGATAAATTCGTCACCGATAACCTTACGCTTCACCTCCGGGTCGGTAACCCCTTGTAATCGACCCAGGAACCTCTCGCTGGCATCGACGTAAATTATCGGCATACCCAGATTATCCCGGAAAACCCGGAATGTCCTCTCCACCTCTTCACGGCGCAGCAAGCCGTTATTAACGTAGATGCAGGTCAGCTGACTGCCAATCGCCTGGTAGATGAGGCTGGCAACCACCGCGGAATCAACCCCTCCCGAGAGGGCATTGATAACCTTGCCCTGGCCCACGACCTTCTTGATGCGGGAGATGCTCTCATCAATGAAGTTACCAATGGTCCAATTCCCCTGGCAGCCGCAGACCCGGTAGGCGAAGTTTCTCAAGATTGTCTTCCCCTGCGGGGTATGAGCGACCTCAGGATGAAACTGCAGACCGAATATTCCTGCACCATTACCCATGACGGCCACCGGCGAGTTCTCGGTAGCCGCCAGGGCAGTAAAACCAGGCGGCATTACCTCGATTCTATCACCGTGACTCATCCACACCGTGGGAGAGTCATCCAAACCAGCCAGGAGCGGCGAATCGGGAGCATTGACATGGAGAATGGCGTGACCATATTCCTGCTTGGCTGACGGCGCCACCACGCCACCCAACTGCTGGGTAATAACCTGCATCCCGTAGCAAATACCCAATACCGGTAGATGGCTTTCGTAAACATAAGACGGAGCGAGCGGGGCACCCGGCTGGTAAACGCTGGCCGGTCCGCCGGAGAGGATAAAACCCTTGGGCTTCAAAGGGGCGACCTTTTCCCAGGGGGTATCATAAGACACCATCTCGCAATATACCTGGCTTTCCCGTATCCGCCTGGCAATCAGCAGGCTATATTGCGAGCCAAAATCAATCACCACGATGGCTTCCCGCTCACCGGCAACCGCCTCCTTGACCGCCACCGGCTGCTCGCCACCCATCTCTTTAGCGATTTCCAGGTAGGTAGCAACTTCAATATCGTCGCTCGTGGCTAAACGGCGAACAGTATCGGGGCTCTGCTTGGTTCTATCATTATCCATTTATCAAAGATTACCACTGTGATATACTATCGTCAAGGGAATCTCCTGCTTAGTTAACCAGAGGACCGATGTTAAGCCAGCCTTCTTTAGCTCTGCAACAACAGATTGAGCGGGGTATTTCCCTGCTTAAGCAAGGCGGACTGGTGGCCTACCCGACGGATACCGTCTATGGCCTGGGGGCTGGCGCCAACCTGCCTCAAGCTGTGGCACGGGTCTACCGGGTAAAGGAACGCCCACAGAACATGGCACTCCCTCTGCTGGTGGCTGACATATCACGGATAACCGAGCTCGCCGCCTCAGTACCACCGCTCGCCTGGCTCTTAATCCATCGCTTCTTACCCGGCGCTCTCACTATCGTTTTGATTAAATCCAGTGCCGTCCCCGATACCATGACGGCTGGAAGCAGCACCATCGCCATCCGTATCCCTAAACACCCCGTTCCCATCGCCCTTATCCGGGGCTTAGGCATGCCGATTATCGGCACCAGCGCCAATATCAGCGGTCGTCCCAGCCCGCTGACTGCCGATGAGGTCTCTACTCAGCTGGGCGACCGGATAGATTTAGTGATTGATGGCGGACGCTGCCCAGGCGGCCAAGAATCGACTATCATCGACCTGACGGGACCAACGCCGGTACTGCTCCGTGAAGGGGCCATCTCCAGAGAAGAACTGGAGCAGGTCTGCGGTCCGCTTAAGCTCAGAGAGGGGGAAAATAAGTAATGCGCATTGCTATTGGCTGCGACCACCACGGGATAAATTTGAAAAAATCTATCATAGAGTGGCTTACCGGTGACGGACACAGCTGTAAAGACTTGGGGACTTATACTACCGACCCGGTAGATTACCCGGATATCGCCCAAAAAGTAGCTGAAGCGGTAGCCAGGGGCGATTTTGACCGGGGTATCCTCATCTGCGGCACCGGTATCGGTATGTGTATTGCTGCTAACAAGGTCAAGGGCATAAGAGCCGCCCAGTGTTTTGATACCTTCTGCGCCGTCCGTTCCCGACAGCATAACGATGCTAATATTCTTTGTCTAGGAGCAGAAGAACCGCAAACTCAGCTGCGTGAAATCGTTAGTACTTTTCTCACCTCTGAGTTCGAAGGCGGCAGGCACCAGCCCCGGGTGGATAAGATAAGAGCGATGGAAGGGTAAATCCCTATCCGAGAACGCCAGCAACGGCTGCAGAGATAAGTAATCATATTTGGGCTGTTGAGGAAATCGTGAGAATGACACAGCGAGGTACTTAAGGATTCATTCGGGTGTTGTAGGAGCGTCTTTGCCAAGTATGCTGTCTACAAGCGCTTCCGTGTCTGTCTTTGACTCCGATGGTGTGGTCTCGTAAGTCAATGGTCGTCCATTATTCTCAAGAAGTTCCTTAATCAACG
>JAUYMF010000179.1 GCA_030698765.1 Dehalococcoidales bacterium | reverse complement strand
GGTCTGCAATGTGGCATCAGCCAGCAGCAGATTGATGAAATTTCGAACTGGTCAGCTTCAAAGCTGTTCACTGAAGAGGAGCGCGCCGTTCTGGCCTACACCGATGAGGTTACGCGAGATATTAAGGTTAAGAACGAGACCTTTGCCCGGCTGCGCAGTCTTTTCAGCGAGCACACCATTGTTGAGCTGACGGCGCTCATTGGCTATTACTGCATGGTCTGCCGGATACTGGTGGCCCTGGATGTGGAGCTGGAGCCGGGGATTTAAACTGGCGAGAGTAGGCAACTTTATGTCAACTAATCCCCTGGAGTCTGAAGATATCTATTTGCGAGGTCTTCTCAGGACACCGACAAGAGATGCTATTCCTCCAATAAGCGAACCGATACCACTCATAAGTGCTCCGGTGACAGCAATCCAGAAGCCAAGCGATGGCTCCTCCTTAGTAAAGAACTTTCCGCACCACAGGACGTTAAACCCTGTGGGCGGGGACGTGAGAACACTGTGGCAAGACCACAGGGCGTTAAAAACCAGTAAAACTCAAGTGAAATACTAAATTCTTTGTTTGCCTGTCCCACCGCAAGCTGGACAAGGAACTTTTTTCCCGGAAATTGTGCCATCACCTACTTTTCCAGTTCCATTACAAGCCTTACATGTCACTATTGCCATTTCTACACCTCTACTATTCATAATCTGTTTATGATAAACAGCAAGTCAAATTGACCCACTACCTGAAATATAGATTGCCTGAAGTGAGATGTCAAGATTATGTTGTTATACATCCCGCAGGCGGTTAACTGGTCGGGGTGAGAGGACTCGAACCTCCGGCCTCAGCGTCCCAAACGCTGCGCGCTAGCCAACTGCGCTACACCCCGCATCTGGAAGTATAGCAGAGGTTCAGCCGGGTGGCAACATGCCTGCCGTCCGCGGGCATTGTTATGGAAATAGGTGTTTCGTCATTCCGTGCTTGACACGCAATCCAGGAGGCACCATGATTCTCACTGGATTCCGGCTTCCGCCGGAATGGTATTGTCAAGGTAATAACGCCGGAAATCCGTGTTCTACGCAGAAAAGAAAGCTGCCCTGTTACCGGCAGCTATAGCAGACATCGAAGTCTTCCGGGGAAATCCCGGCTAGCCGGGTGATATGCTCAATCTGCCGCTCCGGTATCCAGTAGCTGCCGCAGACCTTGCACTTCCTCATCTTGAACTCCATCTGGCTGTGGGGCCAGCGCACCGCCCGCGTATCCCCGGTATCTTCCATTTCAATAGCGCCGGTGGGGCAGACATAAGCACAGGAGCCGCAGCCGATACAGGCTTCGGAAGGTTCGTAGAACGGGGTAGACAGTTGGCGTGTCACACCCCGGCTGGCCAGGCTGATTGCCGACACGCCGACGACCTCCTGGCAGGTGCGGGCGCACAAGGCACAGAGGATACACTTCCTGTTGCCCTCCTCCGTTCTGAAGGGCAATTCTTCAACACCGAGCTGCCTGGCCATGTCCTGAATCACCTCTGAATCGGGGCACCTGGCAAGCAGCAGTTCAATTACAGTCTTTCGCACGTGGGCAATCCGCTCCGAGTCCGTCCTTACCGTCAACCCTTCTTCCACCGGATATAAACAGGAGGCGACCAGCCTTTGCCGGCCGCGGGCGGTAGTAATCTCTACCATGCAGAGCCGGCAGGCGCCGTAAGGCTCAACCGCTTCATTGACGCACAGCGCCGGTATGTAGATATTATTGTCCCGGGCAGCGTCCAGCACCATCATCCCTTCTTCCGCCTTTATCTCGCGGCCGTTAATGGTAAACGTTATCATCTCCACCCACCTTACTTTATTTCGACTACCGGATATCTACAGCGCAGAGCTTGCAGACATCGAAACAGGCCCCGCACTTGATGCACTTTTCCTGGTCTAGAATGGCCGGTTTCCGTTTCCCCTGCAGGGTAATCGCCTGTGTCGGGCAGGCTTTGACACAAAGCCCGCAGCCCGGGCAATTATCTTCATTGATGCAGTAGGTAATCAGCTCCTTGCAGACGCCAGCGGGGCAGGCCCGGTCTTGAATGTGCGCCTCATATTCGTCCCGGAAGTAGCGCAGGGTGGTCAGCACGGGGTTGGGCGCTGTCTGCCCAAGGGCGCATAGAGAGCCGTCAACTAACGCCGCCGACAGGCTTTCCAGCAGTTCAATATCATCTTCCTCGCCCCTGCCATCGGTGATGTCAGTCAGGATTTCCCGCATTCTCTTCAAACCTTCCCGGCAGGGCACGCATTTGCCGCAGGACTCGCCCTCCAGAAAAGACACGTAATACTTGGCGATATCCACCATACAGGTGTTCTCGTCCATGACAATCATGCCCCCGGAACCCATCATCGAACCGGCCTTAGCCAGTTCATCAAAGTCCACCGGCAGATCAATCAGGCTCTCCGGAATAACGCCGCCGGAGGGCCCGCCGGTCTGGACAGCTTTGAACTTCTTGCCTCCGGGAATACCCCCGCCGATATCAAAGATAATCTCCCTCAGGGTGATACCCATCGGCACTTCTACCAGGCCGGTATTATTGATTTTACCCACCAGCGAGAAAATCTTGGTACCTTTGCTGTTCTCGGTGCCTATCCTGGAATACCAGCCGGCGCCGCGATTGATTATCAATGGCACATTTGCCCACGTCTCGACGTTGTTCAGATTGGTCGGCATGTCCCACAGCCCCCTTTCCGCGGTATGCACGTATTTAGCTCTGGGCTCACCGACAAACCCTTCCAGTGATGCTATCAACGCCGTGGACTCGCCGCAGATAAAGGCGCCGCCTCCCCGGTTTATCTTGACCGTGAAACTAAACCCGGAACCGAGGATGTTCTTCCCAAGCAGTCCGTAGCTTTGAGCCTGCTCAATGGCGATCCGGGCATTCTCTACAGCCAGAGGATACTCATTACGGATATAGATATAACCCTGGCTGCTGCCGATGGCGTAAGCGCCGATTATCATACCCTCGAGAACGCTGTGCGGATTACCTTCCATCAGGCTCCTGTCCATATAGGCCCCGGGGTCGCCCTCGTCGGCGTTGCAGATGACATACTTGGTCTTGCCTTGTGCCCGGCGCGTGGTCTCCCACTTGATACCGGTGGGGAAGCCACCTCCACCGCGGCCCCGTAAGCCGGACCTCTTTATCTCTTCAATGACCTGTTCCGGCGTCATTGTCGATAATACCTTGGCCATGGCGGTATAGCCGCCTACAGCCAGACAGTCCTCAATCACTCTGGGGTCAATCAGGCCGTTACTACCGAGGATGAGCCGGTTCTGTCTCTTGTAGAAGGGGACTTCGAGTTCATGGGCTATTTTCTGCTTCGTCTCCAGATCTGTATGGAGCAGCCTCTCAATGACATTACCCTTGCCGACGGTCTCGGAGAGGATTACCGGGACATCCCTTTCCTTTACTCTCTGATAGAAGATGTCCTGAGGTTTGACGACGACCAGCGTACCCCGCTCGCAGAAACCGTGGCAGCCGGTAATCCTCAGGTCAACCTTATTGACCATATCCTGCTGCTCTATGGCCTGCTTGAAGGCGGCGGCTACCTTTTCACACCCGTGAGCATGGCAGCCGGTGCCGCCGCAGACCGTGATGCTGGCTTTCTGAGGGTCTCGCCTGCCGATTATCGATTTCCTCAGGATTTCTAACTCTTCCAGGGTCTTTATCTTTGCCACGGGCAATAGCCTCCAATATCTAGCTATAGTTCTTCAGCACGGAGACAACTTTATCCGTAGTCATTTCTCCGTGGTAGTCATCGTCAACTTTCACGATTGGGCCTAAAGCGCAGGCGCCGACACAGTTGACCGTTTCCAGGGTAAACTTGAGGTCCGGGGTGGTGGCGCCGGAGCTGATTTCCAGTTCGCGCTCAAGCTTTTCCAGGATCCGGATTCCCCCCCGGACATGACAGGCAGTACCCATACACACATTAATCAAGTGACGCCCTCTGGGCTGCAAGCTGAAAGCCTTAAAGAAAGTAGCCACACTATATACCTGGCTGAGGGGAACAACCAGACCTTCGCAGACCTGCTTCAAGGCTTCCCTGGGCAAGTAATTATATTCCGCCTGGATATCCTGCAAGATGGAGACCAGCATCCCCTTGTCCTTCCGGTACTTCTTCAGTACTTTATTAACCGTTGCCTCAAGCCCTTTGGTTTTTGCTGTCATGTTCCGCTTTCTCCAGAAGACTATAATATTCCCTTCTCACCCTTTCCTGAATCATGTCAATGGTATCGTCACTGAGATGGCGGAACCTCCCCTGCAATTTCAGGTACTCCTTTATCGATTTTAGCTGGGGCGGTTCCATACTCATTTTATATTTCCCGTTCTCCACTTCATAGAGCGGGAAGATACCGGTTTCCACCACCAGGCGTCCCAGCTTGATTGCCAGGTCAGTCGCGCAGCGCCAGCCGGTGGGACAGACCGAATAAATATGCACGTAGGCTGGCCCTTGTACGGCGGCTGCCTTGGCTACCTTGTCCATCAAATCGAAGGGGTAGCTGGGAGAAGCGGTGGCGACATAGGGTATGTCGTGAGCGGCGACAATAGCCGGCATATTCTTCTTCCAGGTGAACTGCCCGATACTCTCCGTTCCGGCCGGGGAGGTGGTCGTCGAAGCGCCATAAGGAGTTGCGGAAGACCGCTGGATACCGGTATTCATGTAAGCTTCATTATCAAAACAGAGGTAAACGAAGTCGTGACCCCTTTCCAGTGCCCCGGATAATGCCTGAAGCCCGATGTCACTGGTACCGCCGTCACCAGCGATGGCGACAACATTGATGTCCTGATCCGGGGCTCTCCCCTTTCGTCTCATGGCTTTGAGTCCTGATTCTATACCGGAGGCTACGGCGGCCGTATTCTCAAAAAGAGTATGTATCCAGGGAGTACGCCAAGTAGTGTAGGGAAGCTGGGAAGCAACGATCTCCATGCATCCGGTGGCGTTCACCACTATCATGTTACTACCCAGGGCTTTACAGGCTAACCTTACCGCCAGAGCTTCTCCACAGCCGATGCAGGCGCGGTGCCCGGGGGCGAACTTCTCCTTCTTGGTGGCCAGTCGAGGCACATAAACCGAATACTTATCAATCATTCCCTGACTCCAAATATCTCGAATTCCCGTCCGCTTTTCCTCCGGGCCAGCTTGATGCCCTGGTTGATGATGTCTTCAAATCCGGAAACGCTGATATCCCTTCCCCCCAGGCCGCCAACGAAGCTGACTACTTTGGGTTTTTTAGGCTCGTTATACAGAGCCGCTTTAATTTCGGAGGCTACCGGCCCGCCCGGCCCGCCAGTAGAAAGGGCTCGATCCAGTACAATGAGGATGTCAGCGCCTTTCACCGCATGGCGGAGTTCCTCAAAGGGAAAGGGCCGCCACAGCCGGAGCTTTATCAGTCCGACCTCTTTACCGGCTTCCCGTACTTTGTCCACGGCTACCATTGCCGTCTCACTGAAACTGCCCATGGTCAGCAGGAGCACCCCGGCGTTTTCACTGCGATAGGTTTCCACGGGAGAATAATGACGCTGGAAGCTTTCCCCGAAGGCATGCCAGCACTCCAGGATTATCTCTTTGGAGGCTCTGAGGTTCTGTTCCTGCGCCCACTTCGCCTCGGTATAGATGATTGGCGGGGCGAAATCACCCATCGCCACCGGTTTGTCAGGATTCAGTGGTAAGGGGTACTGGTTGGGTGGCAGGAAGCGGTCAACTTCGCTCTGTTCAGGGAATATTATCGGTTCAATCATGTGCGATAGGTGAAATCCATCGAGATGGACTGCTACCGGCAGTAAAACGCGTTTGTCCTCAGCGATACGGAAAGCGCAGAAGATATTATCCAAAGCTTCCTGTCCGTTCTCAACAAATATCTGTATCCAGCCGGTATCTCTAATCGCCATTGCGTCAGAATGGTCGCCCCAGACGCTCAGCGGCGCTGATAAAGCCCGGTTGGCTACCGCCATAACTATCGGTAGACGCATAGCAGAGGCGACATACAGTACTTCATGCATCAGTTCCAGTCCCTGACCGGCGGTAGCGGTAAAAGTCCGCGCGCCGACGGCGGCAGACCCCAGGCAGGCACTCATCGCCGAGTGCTCCGATTCCACGGGAATAAACTCGGCATCCAGCTCACCATTGGCTACCAGCTCTGCCAGGTGCTCGACAATATGTGTTTGGGGAGTGATGGGGTAAGCGGAAATAACATCAGCGTTAGCCATTTTGACGGCGTCACTGATAGCTATGGAGACTTCAATCCCTACCCTCTTGGCCATTATTCCTCCTCTACCATGGTTATCACCCTGGTCGGACACTCCCGGGCGCAAATACCACAGCCCTTGCAGTAGTACAGGTTAGCCCGGAAATACCCTTCTTCATTCTGCCCGATACAGCCTTCCGGGCAGAACATATAGCAAATGCCGCACTTGATGCATTTGCTAAAGTCATAGGTCGGCCTCTGCGAACGCCAATCACCGGTCCTGTACTGGCTGGCGCTCCCCGGCTCGGTGCAGATAGCGCCAATCTCCAGGTCTTTCCAGGTCAACTCACCTTCAGTTTTTGCCATTTATCATCACTCCACGATTAAGGTTTCCTGGTAGGCTTTTTCCATCGCCTTGATGTTCCGCTCGGCAAGTCTGCCGAAGCGTTTTTCTATCGGTTCGTTCATCGATTCTAATTTGATAATACCCGTTGCCCTGATTAAAGCGCCTACCATGGTGGTATTGACGATAGGCACCCCCAGCACTTCACGGGCGATGCTGGTGGCATCAACCAGAGCCAGACTGGCTTTAATCTTGGAGTCGGACCTGATTTCCTCAATCGTTTTCCTGGTGTTGATGATAACTATACCTTGCTCTTTCAGCCCCGCGGCGACATTCATAACGGTTAACAGTCCGGGGTCAAGGACTATCACCACATCAGGTTGGGTTATCTCCGCCCTGATACGTATAGGCTCCCGCTGATTTATTCTGTCAAAAGCCAGAACCGGAGCGCCCCTTCTTTCCGGGCCAAAGCTGGGAAACGCCTGAGCATACTTGCCCTCATTAATCGCGGCCTGCGCTATCAACTCGGCCGAAGTAACGGCACCCTGCCCGCCCCGACCGTGCCACCTGATTTCAACAAGCCCGCCGGTGTCTATCAAATTAGCCTCCTGATTTAATCTAAAGATATGACACTCTTATATTTACTCTTTTAGAAAAGCGCCCCTGGAGCGACTCGAACGCTCGCACCCAGCTCCGGAGGCTGGTGCTCTATCCACCTGAGCTACAGGGGCTCCCTTCCATAATACCCCATAGCTGGTGTGCCGGGCAAATTGCTACGCTTTTGCTTCTAGCACTCTTACCACCAGCACCGGCGTATGGCTAGCCTGCAAAACTTTATGAGTTACGCTGCCCGTCATCCACTGCTTGAGACCGGAACGGCCATGGCTTGATATCGCTACCAGACGGACATCCTCATGTTCAGCGAACTTGATTATTTCCTGGTCAGCCTGCCCGGTCTTCACTTCTACCATCACTGTCGCCTTTGTACCTTTCAGTTCTTCGGCCGTTTCTTCAAGGTATTCCTTGGCTCTTGCTTGCAAGTTCTGTACCTCCTGCTCCGGGAAAAGAACGTAGTTCGTTCCCCCTACAGTGTGAGTATACTGTCCCAGAGGCACTACCTGTAGAAGGACTATTTCTGTCTTAATTCTCCGGGCTATTTCCTTGACATGGGGTAGTGCGGCTTCACCAGTTTTAGACCCATCCAGCGGCAGGAGTATTTTACTTAGTAGTTTACCCTGCTCTTTTTCAGTCACGGGCGTCTCAGGTTTAATGAGCAGCAGCGGTCTGTGAGCGGCGTGTAGAATCTTATCGGCGGTACTGCCCCATGGCCAGGGTAATATGCCGGAACGGCCGTAGGATGCCATGACAATTATACCGATATCGTTTTTTTCCGCATAGTTGAGGATTTCAGCGGCCGGCTCCCCATCCAGTATTACCGGTTTTACCCGTGAAGCCGGAAGCTCTGTTCCTGGCTGATAAGCCTTGATACGGCTCTTCATGTGCTGGGCGACCTTTTCAATATAGAGTTGGTGCATGTGACGGTACTCGGTCTCCGCAGGTTCACATACGTAGACCAGATCCACCATCGATTCTAAAGTTGCGGCCAGTTCCGTTGCGTAATGCAGGGATACCTCACTCAGTTCTGACCCATCTAACGCAACCAGAATTCTCTCGAACATTTTCTCACCCCCTGATTAAGCGTATCTGACGATTAGTAACAACCAGCATAAGGCAAGCACCATAATAGTCGCCGGGACGGCATATTTACAGAAAACGCCCCAGCTAATGGGGTGGCCCTCCTTCTCGGCAATGGCGGTACCGACGACGTTGGCTGAGGCTCCAATGGGAGTAGCATTACCTCCGATATCCGTACCTAAAGCCAGTGTCCAGGCTAACGTCGGCAGGGGGAAGCCCGCCGTCAAAGAGAGGTCTTTTATTACCGGTACCATGGTCGCGGCAAAAGGAATGTTATCGACGACAGCCGAAGCGGACGCGGAAATCCACAGGATGATAGGTATCACCACGGCGATATTGCCCTGTGATACGTCTCCAATATATTCCGCCAGCATCTTCAGCGTACCTGTTTCCTCCAGTCCGCCGACAGCGATAAACAGCCCGATAAAGAAGACCAGGGTACGCCAGTCAACCCTCTGCACAATATGCGGAGCTCTCTTAAAGGCAGCCAGCAGGGTTAAAGAGGCTGCAATCACACCTATCAGCGCTACTGACATCCCGGTCTCGGCATGAGTAATTATTAAAGTTACTACCAGGATGAATATTGCGGTGTTTATCCTGAAGAGGAAGGGGTTAGAGATGACCTCTCCAGGTTCAGGGTACCGTGTGGCGGCGGCGTCCGCTTCAGCCTGAGAAACAGCCAGGGACTTACGGAACATCAGGTAAAAGTATCCTACTGTTAATACCATTGAAGCCCAGGCAATAACACCCGTATTCCGGGCAAAATCAATGAAGGTATAACCCAGGGCAGTGCCGATGATGATATTGGGCGGGTCACCGCTCATGGTAGCGCTGCCGCCGGTATTTGCGGCAAAAATCATGGCGATTATTACCGGAACGGGGTCAAACTTAAGCAGACGGGCCAGCTCGATGACTACCGCCGCCATGAATAACAGCACCGTGATGCTGTCAATGAACATTGACAGGAAACCGGCCAGCAGCATGAAGGTAATCAATATGGGTACTATCCTGTAATTGACCAGTTTGGCAATATGCAGGCATATCCAGTGGAAGAATCCCGTCTCTCCCATGCTCTCCACCATTACCATCATACCGCCTATAAAGATGATGGTCTGCCAGTTGATGCCCTGAGATTCAATGTGTTCTTCACCGGGTACCCAGAACTTGAACTGCGTGAGCTGCCCCAGGTTCAAAACACTGGTTATTGCGTGTGTGTCTCGTAAGACGAGAAGAAATACTACAGTTAAGGTCAAAGCGGCGCCAATCAAAGCCGGGATATAACGGTGTACCTTGCCGATGACAATGGCGATAAACATGGAGATGAAGATTACCAGAGCAAGGATTTGGCTTAGCGCTGCCACTTATCTGGAAAATCCTTTCATGCTTTACTTCTCCGAGCAATTGATTAATATAGCGGATGGAGTTAAAAAACAGTGCTATTATAGCAGAACATATCCTGTAGTGAAAGTAGGCACAAAGGTAGTTGTTGTAAAGATTTCGTTACACTTGTAAAGTTTTCGTTAAATACCGTTAATCACCTATTGACAATCCTCTTGAAATAGGCTATTCTGTACTTTGTTGATTGTATTAGTCAACATATGGAGGCAGCCAATGAAAATTTCCACCCGAGGACAGTATGGCACCAGGGCTTTGCTGGAGTTAGCTCTTCACCAGGGAGAGGGACCGGTACTATTGAAAGATGTTGCCCGGAGACAGCAGATTCCACTCCAGTACCTGGAACGGGTGATTGCTCCCCTCATCGCCGGCGGTATCCTGCGCAGCGCGCGGGGCGCCAAAGGTGGAGTTTCCCTGGCCAGGCGTCCTGAGGAAATAAAACTGAGCGAGGTTATTCAGCTCCTCGAAGGTTCGATAGCTCCGGTAGAATGCGTCAACAATCCGGATTTGTGTAGTCGCTCAGAACTGTGTGTGCCCCGTGACATCTGGGGAGAACTGAAGAAGGCGATGGATGGGGTTTTGGAATCGACTACCCTGCAGGACCTGGTAGAGAGGCAGAGGAAAAAGGAATTGAGCGCAGAAGTCATGTATTATATCTAAATTAACTGCCAGCGTAGCTCCTGGAATTTTGAAAGATAAGGAGAATAAGCAGAAAGATGGACAAGCCAGCACAGAAAATTGAGAAGATCCGGTACAAGACGATAGAGATACCAATACTCACCAGGGGGATTGCCAGAGACTCTACCGAATTAATCGGGAATACGCCGCTGGTGAGATTAAACCGTATAACCGAAGGCATTCAGGCTGATGTAGTCGCCAAGCTTGAATCTTTTAATCCCATCGGGAGTGTCAAGGATAGAATAGGCGTCGCCATGATTGTGGACGCTGAAGCGAAGGGGCTTATCAATAAGAATACGGTCATCGTTGAGCCTACCAGCGGTAATACCGGTATCGCCCTCGCTTTTGTCTGCGCTGCCAGAGGCTATAAGCTAATTCTGACCATGCCCGACACTATGTCAATGGAACGCAGACACCTGCTGTCCATTTTCGGCGCTGAACTGATACTGACTCCCGGGACAGAAGGAATGCCCGGCGCAATAAAAAGGGCGGAGCAGCTTGTCGCCGAGAACACTAACTACTACATGCCACAGCAGTTCAAGAACCCGGCTAATCCGGAGATACACCGGGTGACCACCGCTGAGGAGATCTGGCGGGATACCGAAGGCAAGGTAGATATCCTGATATCCGGGGTGGGTACCGGCGGTACAATCACCGGCGTGGCTGAAGTTATCAAGCAGAGGAAGCCCGGATTTAAGGCAATCGCCGTCGAGCCGGTCGATTCTCCGGTGCTTTCCGGGGGGAAACCGGGACCCCACAAGATCCAGGGCATCGGGGCCGGTTTTATCCCTGACATTTTGCGAGCGGATTTAATTGATGAAATTGTCAAAGTGACCAATGAGGATGCCGGCATCATTGCCAGGAGACTGGCTAAGGAAGAAGGCATACTGGCCGGTATCTCATCCGGGGCGGCTGCCTGGGTAGCGTTGGAAGTAGCCAAAAGACCGGAAAATAAGGGCAAACTTATCGTGGCCATCCTGCCCGATACCGGTGAGCGCTACCTGACCACCTGGCTTTTCCAGGAAGTTTATCCGGGCAAATAACTGATTCTGGAGTAATTACGGAGATGGATGCGAAACTAAGACAGGAATCCCGCCGACTGAAGATGGACTTTGAGACGCTAAAGAGCGGGGGGTTCATCAAGCAGACCCAGGAGAACCTCTTTACGGTCAGGCTGCGCTGTCCCGGGGGTAGGGTGACATCAGAGCAGCTACGTAAAGCCGCTGAGATTGCGGAAAAATACGGACGGGGAGAAATCCATAACTCCTTCCGCCAGTCCATAGAAGTCCCTTATGTTCACTACCAGTACTTCGATACTATTGCCGCCGAGCTGAAGGAGATTAACTGGTCGGTTGCTTCCTGCGGCCCGCGTATCCGGGTGCCGACCGCCTGCGCCGGGTGCACCTATAATCCCAATGGCCTCATGGATACTCAAGGTATGTGCATTGAGGTGGACAAGCGCTATTTTGGCTCTGCCACCGGCCATCATAAATTCAAGATTTCCTTCTCCGGTTGTCCTATTGACTGCGCCCGCAGCCGGGAGATGGACCTGGGATTTCAGGGTATGGCTGAGCCGGAATTGATAGAAGACTTGTGTAATGGCTGTACGCTCTGCGTCTCCACCTGTGAAGAAAAGGCGCTCACCATGGTAAACGGCCTTCCGGTCAGGGATGACAGCAAGTGCATCTACTGCGGCGACTGCATCAAGGTCTGCCCGCTGGATGCCATGATTGCGGGGAGGAAGGGGTGGCTCATCCGGGTAGGCGGCAAACACGGTAGACACCCCATCTTTGCCTATGAAATCGCTCAACTGGCCACTGACGAGCAGTGTTTTGCCCTTATTGAGAAGACCGCGGAGTGGTACCAGGCTAACAGCCTAGGTAGAGAGAGAATCGGGGCTACCCTTCTCCGCCTTGGTCTCCCCGGATACCTGGATGAGGTGGTCAGACCTTTGGGTCTGGATGTTATTGATACACCTGAAGAGAGGAAAAAGTACTGGGCGGCAGGTAATATGTACACCTGAAAGGGCATCGAGTAGTCGCAATCACGATGATATTAAACGGAAAGGAGTAACATTAACCATGACGACAGAAGTGATGACCGAAGTGAGGAAGGTCGAGCGCGCCAAGGAGTTAATTGAGGAAGCGGTAAGAAACTATCCTCGGATAGCTGTCGCCTGCTCTTTCGGGAAGGACAGTATGGTCGCTGTCAATCTCGCCCGGGAAGTGGCGCCGGATATTAAAGTTTTCTCGGTAATGACGCAGTTTAAACCGTTAGAGACTTTTGAGTACCTCAAGCGAATGAACGAAACAATGAACCTCGATGTCACTGTCTATATGGTGGCTGATAGTGTTCCGGAGATTCTGCGGGATGATTCCCTGGAAGTGGTTCTGTTGCCGGCCGATGAGTTCAAGGAGAAAGCCGCACTCACTTTGAACGGAACAGGAGAGGCGATATACAAAGTGGAGCCGGATGAATGCTGCCGGTTGCTTAAAGTTGAACCGACCAGAATAGCCGTCGGCGATCTCGACGCCTGGATAACCGGCTTGAGGAACACTGAAGGCAGAACCAGGGTAGACTACCAGGAAATTGAAGAGAAGGGCGGGTTGATTAAGATAAACCCGATTCTAAGCTTTACCGAAGCCGAGATATGGCGGTACATGGCTACCAGGGGCATTGAGCCTCATACATGGTACGCCCGGGGCTACCGCTCTCTGGGCTGCGCCCCATGTTCCAATGTTGGTGGAGAACTTGAGCGTGATGGCAGATGGCAAAATACCAGTAAATGTGGAGGGGAGTGTGGTATCCACACTCAGAGACTGAAATGACAAATATAGAACCAGGCCACAAGCTGAGAGTCTATTCTGATATCACCCAGCTTATCGCCAGCACGGAAAATCCGACCCCCCTGGTCAGGTTAAACAGGGTCAATCCGAATCAGGATTTTCCCATCTACCTGAAGCTGGAGAGATATAATCCCTTCGGCTCCGTGAAGGATAGAATCGCCCTTGAGATGCTCAGAGGGATGGAAGTGGGAGACAGGACCATTGTTGAGCCATCCTCCGGCAATACCGGCATTGCCCTCGCCTGTATCGCCAATGCCCGGGGGATACCGATAGAAATAGCCGTACCGGAAAGAATCCCGGAAGAAAAGAAGATAATCCTCAAGTTCCTTGGCGCAACACTTTTCGAGGCTGATGACGCTCTCTGTCCCCTGTTCCCTACCGAAGGAGCCAGGGGGCTGGTTAATGCCTTGATACTGAGCCCGGCGACCAAAGACGGCTATGTCAGCCCCAATCAGTACGAAAACGAACTGAACGTCCAGGCCCACTACCGGAATACGGGGCCGGAAATCTGGCGGCAAACACAGGGTAAGGTTAACTATTTCTTCGCCGGTTTTGGCACCTGCGGCACCATTAGCGGAATTGGCCGGTTTCTTAAGGAACAGAACCCTGATATCAAGATAATCGGCGTAGAACCTGCCTCCTCTAACCATAAATTGCCGGGCATGAAGAGAATCACCGGTCTGGACGAGGAGTTCATCCCCTAGATCGTGGACAGGTCGGTAATAGATGATACCGTGGCTGTGACTGATGTTGATGCGTACAAAACAGCTATGGCCTTAGCCTGAAAGGACGGGGTTCCCGTCGGGCCGACAACAGGGGCCATACTACATGCCGCCTTGCAGTACGCAAAATCGAAGAAAG
>JAUYMF010000178.1 GCA_030698765.1 Dehalococcoidales bacterium | reverse complement strand
ATCATATTGTTTTTAAGTCTTTTTATAGGACTCCTCATTGGAATAGGATTATTATTTTACCCTAACCGAATTATCAAATTGATAGAAACCAAGTTTTCATCTTTTTTTGAATGGCGTGGAAGGATTTTATTGGGACGGCATTACGATCCTCAAAACCCCGGTATTTTACCTCGCAAATTCTACAACTTTTGGTATAGATTATGGGGAATCGTCTTAATTATTTTATGCTTAGCAACCTTGTACGCTTTGATTTCTCGTTTGTCTCAATAACCTACTATGTAGCTTACATACCTTACATACAATGTATGCGACGTTAATTTGAGATTACTTATAGCACATCTGCTCGAAGCTAGCAACTACGCCGGTTTTAAGCTAAAATGAAGCTAAACAGACCCAAGGAGGAAACAATGTTAAAGCCTAAATCTCCTCAAGCTTCATTTTATGGAAGCATCACCTACCACCCCTTCGGAGACCGCCGAAATAGTCAGGGTGATTTAGCTACGGACAGGCTCTTTACCGGCCAGAGGCTGGATGATACCGGGCTCTATTACTACGGGGCAAGGTATTATGACCCAATAATCAGTGGCAGTAAAGCGGTCAGAAACAGCCAAGCTGGCAGTCGTGTATCTTTATCTTGAGCTTGTTAGCGGTATCGGCAACTGTTCGTGGGGCTACTTTAGACTCTTTGGCTACCTCAAAAGCGCGGGTACAGGTGAGCCTGCCATTCTCCAGGGATGCGGAAACCTTTTCAGCCAGTTCCGGATTGAGCTTTATGCTGTCCAGGTCATGGACGGCTTTCTCAAACTTGAAACAGCCGAGCTGGCAGTCAATGATTCTGGCCCTGATCTGATTCGCCATATCGCCTACCTGCCGGCGGCTGACACCGGCTTTACCGGCAATCTGAAAGGCTGCGGCACAGGGTAGATGATCATCGGTCAGTGATGCTCTCACTTCCCTTTCTAATACGTCTTCCAAACCGTTTGTCTCTGTCATGAAATAACCCCTCTTATCTAGGAAGTTTCAGAATCAGGTTCCTTTTCCAGCAGAATTATCTCGAAGGGGCATCGAATCGCCCCGGAGGTACAAAGAGCCTCACATTCCGCGCAATAATCACAATCTTCGGGTTTCACTATAACAGCTTTGCCATTTACCAGAGTAACTATGCCGGAAGGGCATAACTGCACGCAGTCACCACAGCCATTGCATCTCTCCAGGTCTATTTCCGGTATCGCTATACCCATCACATCTTCCCTCACGGTTTAATTGTACTGGTTCATTTTCACTTTAATGTATGTCCCGGATTACGTATACGACTTTTGTCGCAAATCTAAAGCATCCCTCTCAGTATCCTCGGGTCTACTATCAGGATGCGTTGTCCCTCCATTTTGATGCCGCCCTTCTTCTCCAGCGTTCTTAGTCCCCGGCCGACCACGTCCCGGACGGTGCCAATCATGGCTGCCATCTCGTCCTGGGTTAATCTGCGTACCGGTGAGGGACCTCCTTCAACCACGGCTAAATCGAGAAGAACCTTGGCCAGCCGGCTGACCACGCTGCGGAAGGAAAGGTCTTCTACCAGTACCGTCATGCTGCGCAACCGCGTCGCGAACTGCCGGATAACGTTCAGTGCTGCCGGGCAGTCATTCAGCAGGGAGAGCATTCTATCTTTAGGTATGAGGTAAGCAGTGGAATCTTCGAGCGCCGAGGCGCTGGCCGGATTAGCCCCTCCATCAAAGACAGGAACATCATTGAAAATATCCCCTGGCCGGGCGATGAGCAGCACCTGCTCTCTTCCTTCCGGTGAGCTTTTGAAGATGCGGAGCTGCCCTGATTTAACTACGTACAGGCCCTCACACGGTTCTCCCTCAAGGAAGACAATCTCACTCCTGGGGAAAGAGAGTTCTACGCTCCCTTCCCTGACCCGCTCCATCTGCTCGTTGCTCAGTTTGGAGAAGTAGGGCAGGGATTCCAGGAACCCATCTGGTATCGGCATCTGACAGCCCTTCCTCAAACATAGCTGAAGATTTGTTCAATCTTACCATAACTTGAAAATCCCTGTATAGTTGACCGGTGTATCAACTTCCCGCGAAAGTTCTCAGCAGACATGTAATTATGGGCAAGAAAGGGGTATTACGCCGAATAAATAACCCATTTAAGTTGACGCCCATCCCCCAAAGTGTTAGGGAGAGAGAAGGGGCTTTGTCGCGATCTCAGCCGAACGGGGGACAGAGGGGTGAAGTCGAAGCTTCCGCAATGATGTCCTTCCCCGGGAATGATGATATGACGGATTCCGGTTTTTCGCGTTTCGCGGTAAGCTCGTGTATACGACTTTTGTCGTATACGCCGGGGGAGTGCAAGATGATATATTTTAATAAGCCTGTTATTAAGTTTAGGTTCCCGTTTCTCTGGCCAGCGGGTTCCGGAAGTTTGCTGTGATTGGAGGGAAAAGGTGTCCAAAATATTCGAACGGTTAAATACCAAGAAGGAGAAAGACATCAGAACACTGGCTGACTTTGTTCAGATATTTTGCCGGGAGAACCATTCCTCGGCCACTAGAGAAGCCTTCCCCGTAAAGGAAGAGCGGTTGCAGCCGATACTGGATGGGCAAACTCCTGAGCTATGCCCGGATTGCGTTAAACTATTGAACCACGGTATCGCCAAGCTGCTTCTTTGTTCTCATGACCCCAAGCCGATGTGCAAGAGATGCAAGACCCAATGTTATGGCCCGGGCTACCGGGAGAGGATCCGTGAGGTGATGCGCTTCTCCGCCCTTTACCTGATCAAGCACGGACGCGTGGACCTGATGCTCCATTATATGTTTTGAGAGAGGGAGAAATGGACGGTCTCAAAGAGGCGTTGATCGGCGCCATGGAGGCTTACTTTCAGGGAGACGCCAGGAGAATCAGCCATGCCCGTCAGGTAACCGCCTGTGCCGAGGAGCTTCTGGAGAAGGATGGGGGCGACTATCCGGTGGTTATCGGTGCGGCGGTACTGCATGACATCGGGATTCACGCCGCTGAAGAGAAATACGGCAGTACCGCCGGCCATTACCAGGAGCGGGAAGGCCCGCCTATTGCCCGGCGTATCCTGAACGGGCTGGGGTTTGCGCAAGAGCAAACAGACGAGATTTGCCAGATTATCGCTCATCACCATAGCCCCGGAAAGATAGATAGCCGGAATTTTAAGATACTGTATGACGCTGACTGGCTGGTAAACCTGAAGGATGAGTATGACATCCAGGACCGCCGGAAGCTGAGCGGCATTATCAACCGGGTATTTCTCACCGAAAGCGGCCGGATGCTGGCGCGGAACATTTACCTCCAGGCTTAATGGCAGTCGCTTGTCACTATGGCGTTGGAGTTCCCGTGAGATCATTACCGAAATACACCTTGGTATGCGGCCACGGTATTTCAATATTTTCACTATCAAATTCCTTCTTGAGGCGGAGCCTGAGCTCCCCCATCACCGCCCACTGCTCAATGGGTTTGACGTCACCCAGTATCTTAATCTCAATCCCGGAATCGGCAAAGTTGTCCACTCTCAATACCTGGGGCGCTTTTATTATCCGGCTTTTCCAGTCAACGTCTTCCGCCAGTTCCTGCCCCACGCGGTTTATCACATTTATGGCATGGTCCAGGTCAGTGCCGTAGGCGACGGAGATATTAAGGTTGACCCGGCTGAAGTGCCTGGTGAAATTACTGGCTACTCTGATCTCGCCATTGGGAACGTGGTGCACGATGCCGTCAAGGTCACGGAGCACCGTTTTCCTTAAGGTTATTTCCTCCACCAGGCCGGCAGTACCGGCTACTCGGGCCACGTCACCAACGCGGTACTGGTTCTCCATGACGATGAAGATACCGGCAATCAGGTCTCTTATCAGGTACTGGGCGCCGAAACCGACGGCGATACCGGCAACGCCGAAGCCGACCAGTACCGGGCCGATGTCAATACTGAGTTCAGATAATATCATCAGCGAGATAATGATGATAGTGATGACATGCCCTATGCCGATAAAAACATTTGCCAAGGTGGTCGCCCTCTTCTCAATTCCTTGGGCGCTCTCTCCTCTGGTTTTGACTATAGTGCGCCGGATAAGTGTCCGCATTACTTTCTTAAGGGGCAACCACAGACCGGCTCCGATAGCCAGTATGATAAGGATGCGAATGCCATGCTCCAGAAGCCAGCCGGTAAAAGCCGTCCAGTCAATCATAAGCAACCTCCTGGTGATATGAGATATTCTTAACTGGATTATATAATATTAAGAAACTTTTTGATAAGGCAGGCCGGTTATTCCCAGGATGATGCAAATCATATACGCTGGTGGGCATTGGCAGGTATACTGGGCTATAAAAGATTTTCTTGAGGAGGTGACAGTATGTCCGCGACTGAAGAGCTGAAAAAGGAACACAGGGTTATTGAAAGAGTGCTGACAATAATAGGTGAGGCTGACGTCAGAGAAAGTGAAGGAAAGGATTTGCCTGCGGAGTTCTTTCCCAAAATTATCGATTTCATCCGCAACTTCGCTGACCGGTGTCATCATGGTAAGGAGGAGGACAATCTCTTCCCAGCCATGGAGCAGCGCGGAATTCCCAGGCAGGATGGACCGGTAGCCATCATGCTTATGGAGCATGACGAGGGGCGTGGCTACGTGAGAGGTCTGGATGAGGCGGCGCAACGCCTGGCGGCAGGCGACAAGGGAGCCATGAGGGAAGCAATGGATAATGCGCTGGACTATGCCGGATTGCTGCGCCAGCATATTGAGAAAGAGGATAATATCCTCTACCGGATGGCTGACCAGGCACTCACGGCGGCGGATCAGCAGCAGTTGCTGGAGCGGTTTGAGGAGGTTGAACGGGAGCGTCTGGGGGAAGGCAAGCATGAGGAATACCTGACACTGGTTGCCGACCTGGAACGGGAACTGGGTATCAGCTAGGTATTCGGGCCCTGCAAAAGGAGAACAAGAGAGGGGGTACTTTCCGCAAGTACCCCCTTCTGTTTACCAGCCTGAAAACCCGTCTACCGCCCTCCGGTGATCTGCTGCCTCAAGTCCCGATCGATCCAGAGGTAGCGGGCCGGACCAAGGTATTGGCCACGGCCGGTAAGCGATTCGCCGTTGAAACCCTTTATCCAGGGTTGCCAGGCCAGGTAGAGGTAGGGCGCCGGCATATGGACGATCCAGGCCTGATTTAAAGTGTAGGCGAACATCTCCTTCATCCACGGCCAGGCCTGCGGTTCATCGAACATGAAAACCTGGAGCACCTTATCACGCGTCTCCATGAGGAATGAATCATCGATCATTCCGAAATCAGCGGGGTCTGACGGCGTCCACTCGTGGAACGCCCAGGGGCCGTTATTATCGAATGTGCTCCAGCCTGCTTCCATGACAGTTCTACCGTCCTTCATCGAGGTGAAGGTAACCACTTCATGCACCGCGATCTGAAGGTCGACCCCGATTTGCGCGAAGTAGTACTTGACTACAGATAGCAGGTCGACGTCGAACTCGGTGGAGGTGTCCACGGTCATCTTGAAGCCGGCAGGGTAGCCGGCCTCTGCCAGAAGCTGCCTGGCCTTTTCCGGATCATAGGTATACATCTCCTTGACCTCATCCGATTGTTCTTCAAGCGGAGTGAACATCTCCGGGAACTCGGTTTGCAGGATCGGTCCTCCCATCACATCAGCATCACCAACGTAGTATTCCCGGGCGATCGCCTCACGGTCCACCGCCATCTGTAGCGCCCGCCGTACCTTGAGGTCATACCAGGGTAGCTCCGGGTTGTTTACCACCAGGTGAAGGGCTTGATTAATTTCTCCGACCTGCTTGAAATTCATCTGGGGGTTGGTGGCTGCTAGGCTTTTCTTGTCATCCGGGCTGATCATCGTCTTCTGGTAGAGGGAATCGATCTTGCCGGTACGGAGGCCGGCCATTATCGTCGATGGATCGGTGATGAAGAGGTACTTCACCTCGTCAACGTAGGGGAGCTGATTATCCGTGAAGAAGGGATCATGCTCCCAGTAGTTTGGATTGCGGACATAACTAGCGGTGCTTGACTCAACATAGTCTCTCAGCATGAACGGCCCGCTACCGACCATGTGCTGCCATTCACGGAGGTCGCCGTACTTATCGACCGGCTCGTGCGCGTAAATCGGCATCCAGGTGACTACCTGGGATATTACAGTACCGAGATACCCCGGGTTAGACTTGACGACCACCGTGTATTTATCCGGGGCCGTCACCGATACCGGCCGCTCATCAGGCAGTATCCGGGCGACCCAGTAGTTTTTAGGCATGTCAGAGAACTCCCGTGTCCAGGTATAGACCACGTCATCAGCGGTCAGCTCACGGCCACCTACCAGCCGGCTGGCCTCGCTCTGCGGGTCAAGAGCGAAATGGACCCCTTTACGGAGGTGGATCACCACCGTGGTATCATCCGGCGTCTCCCAGCTCTCGGCGAGATGACCGGTCTGAAAGGTCAGGCCGTCAACCGAGATATTATACAGGGCTTCCCCAGTGCCGGTTGGCCCTCTTGTCCAGTCATAACCGATTACCCGCTCATTGGTCTGGTTCCAGAGAGAGGTGCTGATGCTCATCAATAGCGGATCAAAGCTTTTGGGCCCCTTCTGTGGAACGGTAGTGTAGGTACCACCGTATTGGGGTTTTTCCATTTGCTTTTGCACCGTCGTCCCGTTCAGCTTGGTCAGGCTGACCTGTGCCGTCTCTGGACCTGATGGTGTGGTTGTCGGCGTAGTTGGTGTCGTCGGTGTGGTCGGGGTCGTTGGCGCGGTCGGTGCTGTTGGTGTGGCCGGTGCTGTTGGCGCTGCCGGAGCACAGGATGCCAGTAGCAGGGACAGCACCATCAAGCTACTTACTACCAACCAGACAAACTTGCTTTTCATCTCTTTTCCTCCCCAAATTCCTCTTTTTCTGACGGATAGTTCTAAAGTAAGTCCCCCGGCTTGAAGTCAGTTTCCCTCATATTCCTACCTCCTGTTCAAGATTTCGGTGTAGCCGGTCTATTGCTCTATTTCATACCTCCCGGCGAACGTTCATTCCTTTTGAAATGAGATAATTCGGGTCATTACGTATGTTTGTGCTCGAATGTAGCATCTATTTGGCGATTTGTCAAGTTCTGGCTCCTGTTGCTCGATAATAATGCTCAAATGAGTCTGGAATAATGGGTCTTTAAGATAGTTCCGGGGAACATCAAAGCCGTTTCCACATTTGAATGTGGCTTATGCCCGCCTCCTCGAATATCTCGCCCTGCTCCTCAAAGCCGCATGACTTGTAGAAATCAGCCGCCGATAGCTGAGCGTGCAGGATTATATATTCTATCTGCCGGTTAGCGAGCAGTTCCCCGAGGAAGGCTATTATCAGCCTGCCGACACCCTGCCGGCGGAAAGCCTTAAGTACCGCCATCCTCTCTATTTTTGCACGGTGATTGTCCAGGAAGCGGACTCTGGCGGTTCCGATTACCCTGTCCCTGTCATCCTTTATCACCACGTGCAGAGCTTGCTCATCGTAGCCGTCATATTCCTCTTCTTCGGAAATACCCCGTTCATTGACGAATACCTCCCGGCGGACTTTCAGGGCTTCGGCTAAAAGCTGATCGTCGCTGACCAGTTCACAGGTAAATATGCTCATTTGTCCTGTTCCTTTACAATAAAGAAGCTATCTTCAAAGAGAACAAGGGCGGTAGTAAGCCGGTTCGGCCTGGACTAGAGGAAACTGAGCAGTTCGGCCGGTTCCTGAAGCAATGCTCTGGCTCCACCGGCGAGGAGTTCCCCGGCGGTACGGAAGCCCCAGAGTGCTCCCAGGGGATACATATCAGCGGCGGCGGCGGTCTTCATATCAATATCCGAGTCTCCCAGGTAAAGAAACCCGGTTGGCTTAATGTTGAGCTGTTGCGCTATCTTTAATGCCCCCGTCGGGTCGGGTTTTTTGGGCAGGGAGGGCATGGCGCCGATGATAGGCTCGAACTGCCACTGCGGTAACAGCCTGGATACCATCAGTTCCGTAAAATCATGCGGTTTGTTGGTTAGTATCGCCATTCTGACGTTGCTGCCGGTGAGTTCATCAAGCAATTCCGGGATGCCGGGGTAGGGCCGGGTGTTTTCCGCCCAGCGCCGGGAGTATTCCTCATTTATTCGGGGGATAATCCTGTTTAGTGTGGCAGTATCCCGACGGTCCTCCGGTAAGGCCCGGCTCGCCATGGCTTCCCGCCCATCACCGACAAAGTAGCGGTAGGCTTCCAGGTCATGCTCCGGCAGTCCCAGGTAGCCCAGGGCGCTGTTTACGGAATCAGCCAAATCTTTGAGGGTATCAAGAAGTGTCCCGTCAAGGTCAAATATCACGGCGCTGTGTTTCATTTATACTTCATAGTAACTCGGTGGACAGCTGCGGTAGCAGGCACAAAGGAAAGGCTCTGCCGGGAGTTATTCCGGCACTGATGATATTCTAGCCTTATTGGACGGCAGGCGCAAGTTTTACGGTGGTATGCCGGTAATGCTAGTGTCCTGTCAGCCTAATATCTGGATGAATGACCTCATCCCCTTTTGTCCCCTTCTCCTGCCAGGAGAAGGGGAAGAGATTTAAAGAGAGGGGGCAAAGTCCCCTC
>JAUYMF010000177.1 GCA_030698765.1 Dehalococcoidales bacterium | reverse complement strand
ACCAGTCCCTTATTCTCCAATGCCAGTCTTTGTTGCTTCAGGGCGTTAGCGATAGCGGTCTTCATCTCATCCGGGTTGATGGGCTTAATAAAATAGGCATAAGCGCCATCATTTACCGCATTTATTGCCGTCTCCACACTGGCATAGCCGGTCATCATAATCACAATTGCTTCGGGGTTTTTCATCTTGGCCAGTTCCAGTATCTCCATCCCGCTGATATCGGGCAGCCTGATATCGGTAATAACGGCCTCAAAAGGACACCCACGAATCATCTCGAGGGCATCGGTACCCCTTTTCAGTTCGATAACACTGTAGCCGGCATCTTCCAGTATGCCACACAGGGTTATCCTGGTACCGATATCATCCTCGACCACCATAACGGTGGTGTCTGCAGGCATTACTCTTTCCTTTCCTGGATTGTGTTTGTAATCAAGGCTATTACCTTTTCCATATCAAAAGGCTTGTAAATACAGGTATAAACGCCCTCGTTTATCGCCTTCTTTACCAGGTCTTCTACCGAGTAGGCGGTCATCATAATCACCACCGCCCCGGGGTCAATCTTCTTAACCTCCATGAAGGTTTCAACGCCGTTTATCCCCGGCATTTTTATGTCCATGAAGATAATATCGAAATGGTTCTGTCTTACCGCATCAATAGCCCGGTAACCATCATCGACCACAGCGACATCACATCCCCGGTCTTCCAGTATCCCCCCGAGCGTCAGGCGGATACCTCTCATATCATCAACTATTAAAACCCTGGTCTTTTCCATCAGCCTGTATTACTCGCCCTCATTAATTCGCAAAGGTGACTTTACCGTAAAAACAGTCCCCTTTCCTATCTCGCTCTCAACCTCGATATACCCGTCATGCCTCTCGACGATTGCTTTTGATACCGCCAGCCCCAGGCCGATGCCTTTGGCCCTGGTGGTAAACAGAGGGTCGAAGATTTTACCGATAACCTCCCCGGGTATTCCGCAACCGGTATCGCCAATCTTCACCTCAAGGAATCCGTCTCTTTGCAAGGCGGCTACGGTTATCTTGCCACCCCCGGGCATCGCCTGAACCGCGTTCATCAGTATGTTCACCAGCACCTGACGAATCTGGTCGGTGTCTATTTCAACTTCAGGCAGGTCAGGGTCAAGATTTTTGACCAGTGCAATGTTTTCGTTAACGGAGATACGGGACAAGGCATCCTCAATCACCCTATCGATACAGGCCGGCGAGATTGCCGGTTTACCAACCCGGGGAAACCCCAGAAGGTCACTGATGATTTTGTTGGAAGCGGCTACCTCATCATCTACAATATCCAGAAATTGCGTCACTCGCGGCTCTCTCTGTCCCAGGTCGCTTCCGGCTACTTTCCCTCTGACGTAGTAAACGGCGTTCTTAATTGCCCCCAGCGGGTTTCTTAGCTCGTGCCCCACTCCGCCCGCCAGTTGTCCTATAGCAGCCAGTTTCTCGGAACGGACGAGCTGCTCCTGAGTCTTTCTCAGCTCTTCGTTCGTCTCCAGCAGTTCTTCATTAGTATTGCGTAACTCTTCCTCAATCGCTCTGAGTTCCTCGTTGCTGACTCTAAGTTCCTCGTTGGCGTCCTCCAGTTCCCGTTCCTTCTTCTCGACCTGGCGACGGGAGTCCTGCAGGCTCTCCGCCATCCGGTTAAAGGAAGTAGCCAGTTCACCCAGCTCATCCCTGGAGCTAACTTCAACCCGCTGAGTCAGGTCACCGGCGATAATCTTCCGGGTAATTTCAGACAAACGCCTCACCGGCCCGGTAATAGAGCGAGTCAGCACTGAGCCTAGAAACAAGGCAAAAATAGCGGCCGCCAGCACAATACCAATCACCAGGTTCTGGAGAGTTGCCTGAAGCTGAATCAACTCCTTTTCCCTTATCTCCAGCATGTGCAGCGTATCTGCGTGTAGACTGGCGGAAAGAGCTTCCAGTTCCGCTATGGACTCCCGGTAATCGAGGTAGCGGGGCTGCAGTTGTTCATAGGTCTGGCCCGCCAGCACCGGGACTACCAGTTCATGGTATGCGTTGTCGCCGAAGCTTACCAGTTGGATAATACGCTCCTCACGCTCCTTAATATTATTGCCCACGGATAGTGGCGCGCCACCGCCGTTATCGTGACACTGCAGGCATAAAACGGATGTCTGCCGTATACCTTCGGTATCTTGCAACCGGGCTGTCCAGGAATCCTCCAGCCTGGCGGCATATTCTTCCTGTACAGCCCGGTTGCCAAGCTCACTGGCGAGGAAAAACTCCTTCTCATAACGGCAGATGTCGCTTAAAGCGCTCGTGAAAAAATGGGCGCTGGTAAAGCTCTGAATGTCTGTACTGATTACGTCATTAGCCGTCCTGTTGACCCGGTTCAGGGCGGACAGGGCGACTCCCCCAACCAACAGGGTAATAGCCGCCCCGATTAGAAAACCACCAATAAGCCTGGTCCCAACTCTCTGTTTCACCTTGATTCCCGTCCGCCTCTTTCAGTATTAAGGTTAACTGGCAAACCGTGATACTCCTCTTACAATGCCAAGCGTACCACATTGGCATATTAATTGCCAGTAGTCACCTATGGCACGATAGTATTAGTCATATAGTACTACACGCGGTATCCGGCGAAGATATCACTGGTGACAGGAGTCACCGGCCGGGGGCAGAGCGGGCAGAGGGCTAAAGCGGTAAGGTTACCGGATCAATCCGGAGACGGCGGGATGAAGAGGGGTTTTTCCCGTATCATAACAAAGGGGTAAAGACGTGGGCTGACACTCCCGGACGGGAAAGGTCAATAACGAAGATAATGCGCTATCCGGTTGATTAGCATTCCTCTCCGGGAATAACTCGCGATCAGGCTTATTTCATGGTCAGGGCAATACTTTTCAAGATGCTCAGGATTCCGATTACTGTACGTTGTACTTCGACCGGCTCCTGGCTCAACATTCGGGTGACATAAGGGTCAAGCTGCCCCCCGCTATATCTTGGTTTCTCTTCTTCTATACCGGACATTGGCGGGGACAGATAACCGGCCAGCAGGAACAGCTCGCTTTCATTAAT